>NZ_DBMDDV010000032.1:0-35123 GCF_057431175.1 Gemmiger sp.
CGCCTCCCAAGGCTTCAATATCCGCGGTGAAATTGAAGCCTTGGGAGGCGAGGTGCGGTTCAACACCGCCCTGACCGGCCTGCAGACGAAAAACGGTGCGCTGACCGGCATTGAGACAACGGTGGGCAGTTTCCCCTGCGAGCAGCTGATTTTGGCCGTCGGCCACAGCGCCCGGGACACCTTCGCCATGCTGCACGGCCTGGGTCTGCCGCTGGAATGCAAGCCGTTCTCCGTCGGCTTCCGCGCGGAGCACCTGCAAACCGAAATTGACAAAAGCCTCTACCACGGCGCGGCAGGCCACCCGGCGCTGCCAAAGGGCGAGTACCAGCTCAGCCAGCACGTGGGCGGCGGGCGGTGTGTTTACACCTTCTGTATGTGCCCGGGCGGCACGGTCTGCGCTGCTGCCAGCGCGGAAGGAGGCGTCGTCACCAACGGTATGAGCCTGCACGCCCGCGACGGCAAAAATGCCAACGCGGCGGTGGTCGTCAGCGTGGATGGCCGCGACTTTGACAACGACCCGGCCAAGGCTGTGGCGTTCCAGCGCCGGTTGGAGCAGGCGGCCTACCGCGCGGGCGGTGGGGGATACATCGCCCCGGCGGAGACGGTCGGCAGCTTTTTGGCCGGGCGCGGTGCGCTGGAATTGGGCGCGGTGCAGCCTACCTACCCGCGCGGCGTGACGCCCTGCGATTTGGGGAGCCTGCTGCCCGGCGAGTTGAGCGGCGCTCTGCGCGACGGCCTGACGGCCTTTGGCCGCAAGCTGGCCGCTTACCGCGCCCCCGACGCGGTGTTGACGGGGTTGGAGACCCGCACCAGCAGCCCAATCCGCCTGCTGCGCGGCAAAGAGGATTTACAGTGTACCGGACTTTCCGGCCTGTACCCCTGCGGAGAGGGCGCAGGTTACGCGGGCGGCATCATGACCGCCGCCGTGGACGGCGTGCGCTGCGCCGCCGAACTGATGAAAAATTGGGCACCGGCCCAATAAACAGATTGGACAAACCATGCCAGACAACAAACACAATTACGAATATAACTATGACCTCGGCGATGTGATCGACAACGCGCTTCAGATGGGCAGCAAGATCGGCTCGTCGGTGCTGGGCAGCATTGCCGACGCTCTGGAACAGGCGGGGGACGCGATGGGAATGAAACAGCCCGACACTTTCGCTGCCTGGAAACGCCGCCTGGAACGCAAGTGGAAAAACGGCGGCCAGTCCGTCGGTGTTGTGCTGACTGCCGTAGGCTGGACCTTTACCGGCTGCTTCGGCATCACGGCGCTGGTCATGGGTATCCTGACCGCTGTTGGCGCGGGCCCGCTGGGCCTGACCCACGATGAGTTTATGGCTATCCCGATTTTGTTTGGCGTTTTCACACCGGTCACGCTGGGCTTTTTGTTCATGGCTGCTGCGGGTATGAAACGGCTGACCTATTTCAGCCGCCTGCGCAAGCTGCTGCGCGCCGCTAATGACTGGGTGTGCGACCTGCCGAGCCTGGCCCGCAAGGCGCAGATCAAACAGGAAAAAGCCTACGACACGGTCGCCAGGGCCGTGGGCAATGGCGATTTGCCCAACGCCGCCATCAGCGACGATTTCAGTACCCTGTACCTGGACGATTCGCTCATGCCGGTGGCGGCCAAGCCCGCTGCTGCGCCCCAGGCAGCCGAGCCGGAAACGCCGCTGTCCGATGCCGAGCGGTCCCGCCGCGAGGGCGTGGACTTTTTGAACTACCTCAAACGCTGTCAGGGCAAGCTGGGCGCACAGGCCGATGAAGAATTGATGCAGATGCAAAAGACCTGCGCGTCGATTCTGGGCTTTGTCCACAACCACCCCGAGCAGCTGAACCGCGTGCGCCGCTTCCGGGAATACTACCTGCCCACCACGCGCAAACTGCTTGACACAGCGCAGGGGCTGGGGGAGACGGACACCGCCAACGCGGCCGAGATACGCCGCGATATCACCGGCATCCTGCACACACTGAACCAGGCCTACGAAAAGCTGTACGATACGCTTTTACAGGACGTGAGCATGGACGTTTCGACCGAGATCGATACGCTGGAGGCCATGCTGCGCCAGGATGGCCTGACCCATGATTTTGAAGCTGATTTTAACACAAGGAGCTAAATTGTATGAATTACCCTGCGTGGCAACTGAAAAAGGGCGACCCCGCCGCAGAAAAAGCGCTGGCTGGGGCCGGGTGCGGCGTACTGCTGCGCCGGGTGCTGGCCGCCCGCGGCTGTGCCGACCCTACCGCCGCGCAAGCGCTGCTGGGCGAGGGCACGCCGCTGACTGACCCCTTCCTTTTAAAGGATATGGACAAAGCGGTCGCCCGCATTGAGGAAGCCATCGAGAACGAAGAACTCATGGTCATTTACGGCGACTACGATGTGGACGGCATTTCCGCCACCGCGATTTTGTACGAATGTCTCACCAGCCAGGGCGCGCACGTCCGCTGCAAGCTGCCCACCCGCGGTTCCGGTTACGGCCTGACCCGCGCAGCGCTGGAATCCCTGGCCGCTAAGGGCTTTAAGCTCGTGGTCACGGTGGACAACGGCATCTCTGCCGTCGAGGAAGCCGCCTGTGCCAAGGAACTGGGCCTTGACCTCATCGTCACGGACCACCACCTGCCCGGTGACACGCTCCCCGACGCGATTGCCGTCGTAGACCCCAAGCGGCCCGACGACGAAAGCCCGTTTAAAGATTTGTGCGGCGCGGGCGTGGCGTTCAAGCTCTGCGCCGCGCTGGAAGGCTGTGACCCCGCCGAGCTGCTGGAAATGTACGGCGAGCTGGCTGCCCTGGGCACCGTGGCCGATGTGATGCCGCTCGTGGGGGAGAACCGCACCATCGTCCGCGAGGGGCTGAGCCTTTTGCAGGACACGATGCGCCCCGGCCTGCACGCCCTGCTGGAAAGCGCGGGCTGCAGCGGCAAACCTGTCACGGCGGACACGGTCAGTTACAGCCTGGCCCCGCGGCTGAACGCAGCGGGCCGCATGGATAACGCCGCCGTGGCGCTGAAATTGCTGCTTTGTGGCGACGAGGATCAGGCCACCGGCATTGCCGAGCGCCTGGCCGAGATCAACACCGAACGCCAGCAGACCGAACAGCAGGTGTTCGCAGCGGCGCTGCAAACGCTGGAGGCTGACCCCGCCCGAACCCGCGACCGGGTGCTCGTTGTCAGCGGTGAGGACTGGCACCCCGGTGTCATTGGCATCGTGGCGGCACGGCTCATGGAGCGGTTCAGCCGCCCGGCCATCGTCATTTCAACGCACGAGGGCGAGGGACGCGGCAGCGGCCGTGCACCGGACCCCTTTGATTTGCACAGCGCCCTGGCTGGCTGCGCCCACTATCTGATCCGGTTTGGCGGCCACGCCGCCGCCGCGGGCGTGGAAATTGAGGAAGAAAATTTACCCGCCTTCCGTCAGGCCATCAACGCCTGGGCCGCCGACCACGCCGCCCAGCCCGGGCCGGTCAGCCTGGGGCTGGATGCCGCTGTTACGCTGGCGGAGCTGAGCCTGTCCAATGTGGAGGAACTGGCCCGCCTGGCCCCCTTTGGCCGGGAAAACCCGACCCCGGTGTTGCTGGTGCAGCACGCCTTTGTGGATGGTCTGTGGCCCATGGGCGCCGAGGGACGCCACACCCGCGTGCGGCTGCGCCAGGGTAACGACACGCTGTTCGCCTCGATTTTCGGCGTAGCACCGCAGGCGTTCGCGTATCCTGTCGGCAGCGAGGTCGAAGCTGCGCTGGAAGTTTCCGTCTTTAACGGCCGCAGCGGGCCGATGGTCTCCGCACACCTGAAAGCCATCCGCCCGGCTGATTTGGGCAACACGCCCAGCGAACAGGCCGCCTGGTTCGAGGCGTTCCGCACCGGCGGCGATTTGCCCGCCGACCGTGCAGCCGCTCTGCTGCCGCAGCGGGCCGACACCGTCGCGCTCTATCGGCGCATCCGCACCGGGCAGGTCGTTTCGGCGGATCTGCAGCCGGTCTTTGCGGCGCAGGGCCCGCAGAACACCGGCAAGGCGCTGGCAAGCCTGACGGCCCTGCAGGAGCTTGGCCTTATCGAAGAGCAAAACGGCCACTGGCAGCCGGTGGCCGTGACCGCTAAGCAGGATCTGGCGTCCGCGCCGGTTTTGCAGCGTTTGGCGGCCATGGCGAAACAGGGATAAAACGCGGTTTTATCCGGGATTGCAGGGGCGGATGCTCGCATCCGCCCGCGGGGCGTGGCGGCAACGGCGACGTTCCCGGGCCGATGCAAGCATCGACCCCTACATCGACCCCTACAAAGAGCTGTGCGATTTTATAAAAAATGGAGAGGGGAATGGATTATGGAAAACACGAACGTGCCTGAAGTAAAAATGCCCATTACCTACGATGACCTCAAACAGAGCCTGATTGACAGCGGGCGGCCCTACGACTTTACTATGATCGACCGCGCCTATGCGCTGGCCGAAAAAGCCCACGGCGAACAGCGCCGCCGCAGCGGCGAGCCGTACATCTGCCATCCGCTTTCTGTTGCGCAGATTTTGGTCGAACTGGGCATGGACAGCGAGAGCATTGCCGCTGCCCTGATGCACGATGTGGCCGAGGACACCCCTGTGACCGTGGCCGAGATCAAGCAGAAATTCGGCCCCGAGGTCGCGCTGCTCGTCGATGGCGTCACCAAGCTGACCCAAATCAAATTCTCCAACGTCGAGGACCGCCAGGCCGAGAACCTGCGCAAAATGCTGCTGGCTATGAGCCAGGACGTCCGTGTTATGATCATCAAATTGTGCGATCGGCTGCACAATATGCGCACCGGCGACGCCTGGCCCGAGCAGAAGCGCCGCGACAAGGCTCTGGAAACGATGGAGGTCTACGCGCCCATCGCCCACCGTTTGGGGATTTCCAACATCAAGGAGGAACTCGAGGACCGCAGCCTGCATTACCTGGATCCGGTGGGCTATGAGACGATTCGCGACCTTTTAAATAAGCACGGCGACGAGTTCCTGCACCAGGTCTGCCACACCATTGCCAAGCACCTGGCCGAGAACGGTATCCAGAAGGCCACCATCCGCCACCGCGTCAAGAGCATCTACGGCATCTACCGCAAGATGTATATGCAGAATAAGGATTTCGAGGAAATCTACGATATCTACGCCGTGCGCATCATTCTGGACAACGTCCCCGAGTGCTACACTGCACTGGGCCTTATCCATGATATGTACCACCCGCTGCCCAACCGCTTCAAAGATTACATCTCTACGCCAAAACCAAACGGCTACCAATCCCTGCACACCACGGTCATCGGCCGCGAGGCCATCCCCTTTGAGGTGCAGATCCGCACCTGGGACATGGACCGCATGGCCGAGTACGGCATCGCTGCCCACTGGAAGTACAAGGCCGGCATCACCGGCGGCAATGACAAGCTGGACGAGCGTCTGGCCTGGGTGCGCCAGCTTTTGGAAAGCCAGCGTTCCAGCGCCGATGCCGCCGACCTGCTCAGCGATATCAAGAGCGACCTGCTCCCCGAGGAAGTGTTCGCCTTCACGCCGCGCGGCGACGTCATCAACCTGCCCGCAGGCGCAACGGCTATCGACTTTGCCTATGCCATCCACTCCGCTGTCGGCAACCGGATGATCGGTGCGAAGGTCAACAACCGCATCGTGCCCATCGACCACAAGGTCCAGACCGGCGAAATTATTGAAATCATCACCGGCCCCGAAAACCGTGGCCCCAGCCGCGACTGGCTGAACATCGTCAAGACCAGCGAGGCCAAAAACAAGATTCGCAACTGGTTCAAAAAAGAACGCAGGGAAGAGAATATTCAGGAGGGCCGCGACGCACTGGAACGCGAAATGCGCCGCAACCTCATGACCCTGACCGATGAGCAGCACGACGTCTTTATGGAGGCATTGGCCCGCCGCAACCGCTGCAACAGCGTTGAGGAAATGTACGCGGCCATCGGCTACGGCGGTCTGCAGATTTCCCGCATGCTGCCAAAACTGAAAGAGGAGTACACCAAGCTGCAGGCCACTGAGCCGAAGCCGGTCGCGGTGGAACTCAAGCGGATGCACTCCTCCGACGGCGTTATTGTAGAGGGCATCGACAACTGTCCCATCAAGTTTGCCAAGTGCTGTTCACCGCTGCCCGGGGATGAGATCATCGGTTTTGTCACCCGCGGCTTCGGTGTCTCCATCCACAAAAAGGACTGTGCCAACGCCCGCGAGAGTATGCGCCACCCCGAGAACGCCGACCGCTGGGTTCGCGCTTATTGGGATGAGGCAGAAAAGGAAAACTACAAAGCTACGCTGGATATCATCTGTATGGATCGCCCGAACCTTGTGTCCGACGTGGCTCTGGCGCTGGGGGATATGCGGGTGCCCATCTATTCTTTGATGGCCCGCGCCGCCGAGCAGGGCCGCGCTCGCATGAGCGTGACCGTGGGCATCACCAACACGGAACACCTGAACAGCGTCGTTGCCCGTTTGAAGAAAATCAAAGACGTCGTTAGCGTGACGAGAAACTGAGGAAACAATTATGCGAGCCATCATCCAACGCGTTACCCGTGCCAGCGTCACCGTCAACGGCGGTGAACCGCGCAAAACCGGGCCGGGCCTGGTCATCCTGCTGGGCGTGCGGGACACCGACGATAGCGCCATCGTGCCCAAGCTGGCCGAAAAATGTGCCCATCTGCGTATTTTTGAGGACGAAAACGGCAAGCTGAACCGCAGCGCTGTGGAGCTTGGCTACTCGGCCCTCGTCGTGTCCAACTTCACACTCTACGGTGATACGGCCAAGGGCAAGCGCCCCAGCTTTATCCATGCCGCCAAGGGCGAGCTGGCCGTGCCGTGCTATGAAAAATTCCTGGAGGAGATGGGCCATCAGGGCCTCAAAGACGTCCAGCACGGCGAGTTCGGTGCGGACATGAAAATTGACCTTGTCAACGACGGCCCAGTCACCATCGTCATCGACACCGACGAATGGAAGAAATAAACCCACAAACCCAAGGGGAGAATGCAATGAATATCCAGCACTTCCACGGCGTTCCGCCGCTGTACACCAACACCTTTTTGATCATCACCAATGCAAAGCACGGCATCATCATCGATGCCGCCGCCGAGCCGGAAACCTACCTGAAAGCCTTGGACGAGGCGGGTGCAACATTAACGCATATCCTGCAGACCCACGGCCACTTTGACCATGTGGGGGCGGTGGCCTCGCTGAAAAAGGCGACCGGCTGCAAAGTCTATATGGATAAGATCGACGCCGAGGGCAGCCAGCTTCTGCCGCTGACGCCCGACGTCATCACCGACGAATGGCCCGCCAACGGCGAACTTGTGATTGACGAATTACCGTTTAAAATATACCGCACGCCCGGGCATACCAAAGGCGGCGTCTGCCTGTCTTGCTATGGGCTTTTGTTCAGCGGCGACACGCTGTTTGCAGGCTCCTGCGGGCGCACGGATTTCGCGGGCGGCAGTATGCAGGAGATGCAGAAAAGCCTCTCCCTGCTGGCAGAGCTGCCGCTGCCCGATGCAACAACCGTCCTGCCCGGGCATGGGGAATCGTCCACCCTTGGGCAAGAGCGCAGCACCAATCCTTACATGAATGGGGCATGGTACTAATGCAGATCATTTTACGCGGCCCCGCAGCGGGCTATGAAGCCGAACACACCGCGCGGCTGTTTTTTCCCAGTGCTGAAAAAGCCGACACTTTACCGCCGGAAGGCGATTTTGTGCTGGCGCAGAGCCATCTCTGCACAGACTCGATTTTGTTGCGTTATAACGGCAAAATGCAGTGGCGTACCCAGCTGCGCCCACAGGGGGCAGACCCGGAGTACGCGCTATGCGAATTACTGTACGGCCTGCTCTGCCAGGCCACCGGTACCACGCCGCCCTGGGGCATGATGACCGGTGTGCGCCCGGTGCGCATCATCCACGATATGCGCGCCAGCGGCGCGACCGAAGAAGAAGTGCGCGCGCGGTTCCTTGACCATTTTGCCTGCACACCGGAAAAATTTGCACTGGCCCTCGGCATTGCCGACCTGCAAAAGCCGGTGCTGGATGCTGCTGACCCAATGGATTGCAGCGTCTACGCAGGCATTCCGTTCTGCCCGACGCGGTGCAGCTATTGCAGCTTTGTGTCGCGCACGGTGGGGGATAAGGCTACCCGCGCCCTCGTGCAGCCCTATGTGGACAAACTGTGCGAGGAGCTGACCGCCATCCGTGAGACCGCTGACCGCTGCGGGCTGCATATCCGCACCTTCTACATCGGCGGCGGCACGCCGACGAGCCTGTCCGCACCGCAGCTCGAACAGCTCATGTCCCACATCGCCAAAACCTTTGATTTAGCGAAACTCGATGAGTACACCGTCGAGGCCGGCCGCCCCGACTGCACCGACGCCGAAAAGCTGCGCATCATCAAACAGTACGGCGCCACGCGCATTTCCATCAACCCGCAGACCTTCTCGGATGAGGTTTTGCGTAACATCGGCCGCCGCCACACCGCGCAGGATATTGTGGACTGTTTCGCCGCTGCCCGGGCAGCAGGGCACACGAACATCAATATGGATTTAATTGCGGGCCTGCCGGGGGACACGGTGGAAGGCTTTGAAGCAAGCCTGCGCAAAGCCATCGCCCTGGATCCCGAAAACATCACGGTCCACACGCTGACCCTCAAACGTGCGTCCAACATCGTGGTGGAGCACCGCGCCGCCGACTATGCCGATGTGGCTGCTATGCTGGACAAATGCAGCCTGCTGGCCGATGCGGGCTACCGCCCGTACTATATGTACCGCCAGAAGGGCACGCTGCAAAATCTGGAAAATATCGGCTGGGCCAAGCCCGGTTTTGAGTGCCTTTACAATATTTATATTATGGAGGAAGTCCACACCATCCTCTCCGCCGGTGCGGGCGGTTCGACCAAGCTGGTCATCCCGGGGCAGCGGCGTGGCAAGATCGAACGCATCTTCAACTTCAAATATCCCACCGAATACATCGACCGCTTTGCGGAACTGCTCGACCGCAAAAAGGCTGTGGAGGATTTCTATGCACGTTACACATCGCAAACGCTTTGTCAGCCGTGACCTTGTTGCGCTGGCGGCCCGCCATCCGCAGGAGCTGACTGCTTTGAGCGAACAGCACTACCATGACCAGATCGAGGCAATCGCCGGGGAAGTCCTGGCCGCAGGACAGCGTATCGTCATGCTGACCGGGCCGTCCGCCGCGGGCAAAACGACTTCCGCCCACAAAATTGCCGACGCCATTGCAGCCCGGGGCCACCACAGCCAGGTCGTCAGCCTTGATGACTTCTACATCGGCGAGGGGCGTTACCCCAAGAACCCCGACGGCAGCGACGACTATGAAAGCTTGCAGGCGCTGGATTTAGAAAAGCTCCACACCTGCCTGAAAGACCTGTACAAGACCGGCGTATGTGACGCACCTGTGTTCGATTTTACTGTGCAGCAGCCCACCGGCACCCGGCGCATCGACGCGCGGGACGGCGTGGTCATCATCGAGGGCCTGCATGCCTTGAACCCCGTGCTGACCGAGCAGCTGCCCGATGACGCAGCACTCTGCCTGTACGCGGGTCTGCGGGAAGAATACGCCGACGAGCGCGACGCCCGCTGCCTGGCCACCCGGGATATCCGGCTGGCCCGCCGCCTGGTGCGGGACTTCCTTTTCCGCGGCCACGGCGCAGCGTTCACGCTGGGGCTGTGGGGCCATGTCTGTGCAGGCGAGGATCGCTACATCAAGCCCTACAAGCCCCGCGCGAATCTTTTACTGGACACGACCCACACCTACGAGGTCTGCCTGTGGCGCACTGTGCTGGACACGATGCCCGCCGACCCGGCGCTGACCGCCATCCAGGCCCGCCAACTGGCCTCCCTGCGGGAAAAATTCGCTGCATTCCCGGCGCTTTCCACCGCGCTTGTGCCGCAAAACAGTATGCTGCGGGAGTTTATTGGCGAATAATGCCATACAATTCACGGAAAATATACATTTGCGCGTTGCAAACCGCGCCGCAATAGGCTATAATAGACACAAATCCCGCAGTGGAGCAGCTGCGGTACAGACTAGAGAAAGAGGTGTACCTTTATGTTTGAACTGGATATTGAAATGCTGAAAGAGCAGGGCCTGCAGCTGGTGGATTCTGCCAAAAAGACCGCACAGGACCTGGCCGACAAGGGCAAGAACAAACTGGACCTGCTGAACCAGCAGGCACGCCTGTCCAAGGCACAGCGCCAGTTGGGTGCCCTGGTGTACAGCCTGCACAAGGCCGGTGAGGAAAACCCCGCCTTGGTCGAGAAGTATATCAACGCCGTGGCCGAGGTCGAGAAGGCTATTGAGGAGATCAAGGCCAACATGACCGATGACGAGCGCGCCGAGGTCGAGGCTCAGGAAACTGCCGAGACCGAGGAAGCCCCCGCTGAGGAACCCGCTGCCGAAAAAACCGTCGAGAGCGAGGAAACTATTGAGGAAGAGCCTGTCCACCTGCGCGGTGAGACAAAGATCTGCCCGGTCTGCAAGGCCGAAGTTGACGGCGATGCGATGTTCTGCAACCACTGCGGCGCTCAGCTGTAAGCCAAGAAAAACAACGAGGCAGCGTGGCTTTCGTGCGGGCCGCGCTGCCAACACTTGACAAATTCCGCGAACTGTGTAAAATGGAGCGTATTGCACACGCCGCCAAAGCCGGAGAGGTCTATGAACGCATACCCTGAAAAACAGCAGTATACCGCCGACGACCTCGCCGCCATCATCGCCATCCTGCGCGACCCCGAAAACGGCTGCCCCTGGGACAAAGTGCAGACCCACACGTCCATCCGCATGAATTTTCTGGAGGAAGCCTACGAGGCCGTGGACGCCATCGACCTGGACGACCCAGAGTTGATGTGTGAGGAACTGGGCGATGTGCTGATGCAGGTGGCTTTTCATGCGCAGATCGAGCGTGAGGCCGGGCACTTTACCTTTGCCGAGGTCTGCGACGGCGTCTGCCGCAAGCTCATTGAGCGCCACCCGCATATTTTTGGCGGCGACGAGAGCATAAAAGACTGGGATTCGCTCAAGAATAAGGAAAAGGGCCGTCTGACACTGACCGACGAACTGGAAAGCGTACCCAAGGTACTGCCTGCCCTGATGCGTGCAGCCAAGCTGCAAAAGCGCGCCGCCCGCTATGGTGTGGAGACGCCCGCCGATGCCGCCGCAATCGCCAAGGCTGCCGGAACGGTGGAAACGGCGCGGGATAAGGCCGCCGCCGAACAGGCGATGGGTGAACTTCTGTTTGCCGCCGCTGCTCTGGCACGCCAAGCGGGGCTGGACCCTGAGCAGGCTTTGCAAAAGTGCAACGCTGCTTTTACCGCAGAAAACACTCAAACCCAAGAGAGCTAAGAAGTGAGCCGAGCGGACGGAAATTTCCGCAGCCGCTTTTTGCTGATATAATACTTTGGAGGTAGAATACCATGACGAAAGTTGAACTGATCGCCGCTGTTGCGAACGAAGCTAACCTGACCAAGAAGGACGCCGAGGCTGCTGTCAACAGCACCCTGAACGCCATCACCAACGCCCTGAAGGAGGGCGACAAGGTCACGCTGGTCGGCTTCGGCACCTTTGAGGTCCGCGAGCGCCCCGCACGCAAGGGCCGCAACCCCCAGACCGGCGAGGAAATCACCATCGAGGCTTCCAAGCTGCCCGCTTTCAAGGCCGGCAAGGCTCTGAAGGACTCCGTCCAGTAATCGTAAATTGACTGGCCCGCCCCACCGCGTCTTTGCGGCGGGGCGGTTTTGTATCAAACCGAAAGGAAACATACCTACCATGCGTCTGGATAAATACCTGAAAGTAAGCCGCGTCATCAAGCGCCGCACCCTCGCCAACGAGGTCGCCGACGCGGGCCGCGTGCTCGTCAACGGCAAACCCGCCAAGGCCAGCTATACCGTCAAGGTCGGTGATATCATTGAAGTGACCTTCGGCAACCGCCCGGTGAAAATCCGCGTTCTCTCCGACGTGGAGCAGAAGGGCAAGGACGTCGCCCGGGAAATGTTTGAGGTCATCGAAGGGTGAGTGGGCTTTGCCGCCTTGCCGTTGGTTCTACTTTCCCCTGTACCTGCATATAGTACCACTGTAACCAAAAAGGGGAGGAGCCATCATGCCGGAAACAAAACTGGAACCTCGCACACCCCGCGCGGAGCCTGCGCCGCAGCAGCCAAAAAGCCACGGCCTGGCGCTGAAAGACCGCCGCCACCTGGCTGTGACCGGCGTCAGCCGAGTCATCAGCTGCGACGAAAACACCGCCGTTCTGGAAACGCCGCTGGGTAACCTGACCATCGGCGGGCAGGAGCTGCAAATTGGTGAATTGTCCACCCAGAGCGGCCAGGTGCAGCTTTCCGGCAAAATCGAATACCTGCAATACGCCGAGAACCAGCAATCGGGCGGCGGCCTGCTGGCCCGGCTGTTCCGCTGATGGCCCCCGCGCCTGCCCCCTGGGCCGTGCTGGGGGATGCCCTGTGGTGCCTGGGGCTGGGGTGCCTGCTGGCCGCAGCGCGGGATGCTCTGCGCCTGGCGCTGGGGGAAGGAAAACTCCGCTGCTTTTTGCGGGATGCCGCCTTTTTCGCCGCAGCGGCGGTGCTCATCTGTGGCTTTGCGGCCGGGACCAGCGCAGGCGGATTGGCCCGCTGGTACATGAGCGCCGCAGTGCTGCTGGGGGCGCTGTGCTGGCACTGGGCCGTGCAGCCCGCCGTACACCGGGTGGCGTCAATGCTGGCGGTGCTGCTGCTCGGCCCGCTGCACGCAGCCCACAAAATGCTGCTGCAGCCGCTGCAGGATCGCGCCGCACAGGCCCGCACGGTGCGCAAAAGCCGCAAAACTGCAAAAAAATCCCGGAAAACCCAAAATTCCGCCGAAAAACAGTTGCAAAAGCCGTCGATAATATTATATAATTAACTATGCGTAAATTTGTGTGCATTTTTATGGGAAAGGGGGCACCCTACAATGAACAAACGCAAAGGGCTGTCCTCGCAGGGATTCCTGCCGTGGTGGATCACCGTGCCGGTGTTTCTGATTATCTGCGCTTCGCTGTTCGTCAATCTCGTGCAGTATCAGGTGTCCATTGCGTCCAAACAGCAGGAGCTGCAATCCGTGCAGAACCAACTCAGCGCACAGCTTACCGAAAACGCTGAACTTTCCGGCACGCTGGAGCAGGGCGACAGCGCCATCATTGAGCGCTATGCCCGCGAGCAGGGCTACGCCAAGCCCAACGAGCGCGTGTTTGTGGATATCAGCGGAAAATAAATCGTGTTACCAGCGGGGGCGCTTTGCGGCAACCCCCTGTAATAAAAATCATTTTTAAAGGGGTATCATAGTTTGGCATTACAAGTTGGGGATATTGTCGAGGGCAAGGTCACTGGTATCAAGCCGTTCGGCGCGTTCGTTTCTCTGCCGGAGGGTAAGACTGGTCTTGTCCACATCTCCGAGGTTTCCTACGAGTTCGTACAGGATCTTTCCACGGTGCTCAGCGATGGGCAGACTGTTTCCGTCAAGGTGATTTCGATTGCACCTGACGGCAAAATTGCACTGTCCATCAAACGCACCCAGCCCGCACCGGAGCGCGGCCAGCGCCCGCCGCGCGGCGAGCATAACGGCAATGGCGGCGACCGCCGCAGTGCGCCGCGCCCCAAGCGCGAGGAAAAGCCCCGCGTATGGCAGCCCAAACCCGCTGCCCCACAGGGCGAAATGAGCTTTGAGGACATGATGGCCCGCTACAAGACCCGCAGCGAGGAAAAGATCGCGGACCTCAAGCGCGTGACTGAAAATCACCGCGGGGGCTACTCCCGCCGCCGCGGCTGATTTTGGCTGCCCAGCTACCAGAACGAACGGCCCTATCCTGACGGCTGTCAGCCGCCGGGCTGGGGTCTTTTTGCAATTTTACAAGAAAGGACACCTATGTCTACACTCTATACCATGGTCGCACCGTGCTTCTTCGGCACGGAGTCGACGCTGAATTTTGAGGTCAAGCGCCTGGGCGCACAGAACATCCAGGTCACGGATGGCCGCGTGGCGTTCCAGGGCGGGGCAGACGTGATCGCCGCCGCTAACCTGAACTTGCGCACGGCCGAGCGCGTCCTGCTGCTGCTGGCTACCTACAAAGCCACGACCTTTGATGAACTGTTCGACGGCTGCTACAATATCGCGTGGGAGGAACTGCTCCCTGCCAACGCCGCCTTCCCGGTCAAGGGCTCCAGCCTGTCCAGCCAGCTTTCCAGCGTGCCCGCCTGCCAGAGCATCGTCAAAAAGGCCATCGTCAAGCGGCTGATGCAGGGCCATAAGGTCAGCACCCTGCCCGAGGACGGCGCCCTGTACAAGGTTCGATTCGCCCTGCGCAAGGACACCGTCGAGATTTACCTCGACACCTCCGGCGACGGCCTGCACAAGCGCGGCTACCGTAAAAACGCGACGCTGGCCCCCATCAAGGAGACGCTGGCCGCCGCCATTGCCGACCTGGGCCGTGTGCGCCGTGACTCTCTCGTGCAGGATCCCTTCTGCGGTTCCGGCACGCTGGTCATCGAGGCTGCGCAGAAAGCGCTGAATCTGGCCCCCGGCCTGCGCCGCCGCTTTGCCGCCGAACATTTCGACTTTGTCCCCGCTGATATCTGGGCCGAACAGCGACAGAAAGCCCTCTCCGAGGTCCGCAAGGATGCTGCTTTTGAGGGCATCGGCTACGATATCGACCCCGCTGCCGTGGCCCTGGCCAACGCCAACGCAAAGCTGGCGGGCGTGGGGGACCGCTGCCGCTTTGAAACCGCCGATGTCAAGGACTTCCGCGCCCTCGACAGTGCCACCGTCCTGACGAACCCGCCCTACGGCGAGCGCCTGGGCGACGCCAGTGAGGCCGCAGGCCTTGCCAAAACGCTGGGCCAGGTCTGGCAGGCCCACCCGGCACAGGGGCTGTACGCCATCACGGCGGACGCAGATTTTGAACAGCACTTCGGCAAAAAGGCCGCCCGTCGCCGCAAGATCTACAACGGCATGATCCCGTGTCAGCTCTATATGTACTTTGAGCAGCCCAAGCGCGAGAGGAAGTAAGCCATGGAAGACCTGAAACTGGCAATCCTCATCGACGCGGACAATATTTCGCCCAAGTACGTCAAAGTGATTCTCGATGAGGCCGCGACCTTCGGCGTCGCCGCTTGCAAGCGCATCTACGGCGACTGGTCCGACGTTCGGCTGAAAAGCTGGAAGGACGCGCTGCTGAACAATTCTATCATCCCCATCCAGCAGTACAGCTACACCACCGGCAAAAATGCGACGGATTCCGCTATGATCATTGACGCGATGGACTTGCTGTACAGCGGCAATCTCGACGGCTTCTGCATCGTCTCGTCGGACAGTGACTTTACCCGCCTGGCCGCCCGCCTGCGCGAGGCCGGCAAGCTGGTCATCGGCATGGGCGAGAGCAAGGCTCTCGGCCCCTTCGTCAAGGCCTGCGACCAGTTCAAATATCTGGATCTGATTCTCGACCACGGCGGGGACGAGGACGCCGCCCCGGCAGCCCCCGCCGCCGAGACAAGCGCCCGCGCCAACGCGGGGGACGATGCCGCCATCAACCGAGATTCCATCGGCCGCATCATCCACGGCCTGATTGATGAAATGGACGACGGCACCGGCTGGGTGCGCACCTCCCGCGTGGGCGACCAGCTCATCAAGCGCTACCCGGACTTCGACGTGCGCAACTTCGGCTCCAAGAGCCTGAACAAGTTCTTAGCGTCCCTGCCGGAACTGGAAGTCGAGGAGCGCATCCTCGCCAACGGAAATCCCATCCAGTTTGTCCACGTCAAGCCCACCCCGAAACCCGCCAAGAAACCGCCCCAGTGCCGCACCGTAAAGCGCACAACGCGGAAGAAAAAACAGTAAAAGAAGCAGCCCCCTGAACGCATCACGCTCAGGGGGCATTTTTCTATTCCGCAGGCAGCAAATACGACGTGCTCACCCAGCCGAAATGGGGCATCCCATACAGCGGATCATACCGCACCAGTGCCCAGCCGGGGGCAGCGCTGGCGTACCCATACACCCGCAGCGTGCTGGAAGATATCCGGTCGATGATATCATATTCCGTCCCTGGCCCGGTGCGCAGATTCAAACGGTTGCTGCTATCGGCGTCCGCCCGAAAATACACAGTATCCGTCCGAGTGGGCCGCGTATCCGGGGCGACGATATCCCCGGACAGCGTATCCAGCGGGTCGGGCTTTGCCACACCGGGAATTGTGTACTCGTGCCAGCCGTCGTTCTGCTTGACCCAGGCTGTGCTGCCGTCCCACACAAGACCGTCATAGGTGCAGGGGACAAACTCAGCCCCGCTGCCATCCAACAGGCCAAACTGACCATCCCGGCACACGACCGCATAGCCGCTCAGCAGCGGTGCGGCGCGGGCGGCGGTCAGCGGTGTGTCGGAGTAAATGTCAAAATCGTACACGGCATCATAGCATAAGCCTGTCGCCTCGCGGCCCGTTGTGTCGAGATATACCCAGCGGCCATCCCGTTGGGCAGGGGCCAGCGGTGCGTCAAAGAAGAAATCAGCCGCGCTGTATGTGCAGCTATTAGCCGCTGTGCCGTTCTTGTCCCGATACACATAGACCCCGTCGCTGACGAAATTGTACCAATCGTCGCTCTCGTGGGTGGTCGTGCCGCTGACCGTGGGGACGATGCCGTCGGCGCGGCCACTGTACAGGCATAGGGCCTCGTCGGTGGGGGCGGCGAACTCGCCGGGACCGATGCTGCCTGCGTAGACGTACACGCTGGCATCCTGCAAATAGACAAACATCCGATAGCCGCCGCCGTCGTGGGCGTCGCAGAGCACACCGTCGCCGGTCTCCTTCAGCTGGGCGTTCAACTGCTCTTGCAGCGGCTCGATTTCCTCCCAGGTCATGCCGTCTGTGTAACCATGCCAGTGATGGGCGTTCCAGCCGCATTCAAACAGCGGGTACGGTGCGCGGCAGGGAAGAACCTCGGTGCCATCGCTGCGCATCAGGCCCCATTTGCCGTCCCTGCACATGGTATAGTAGTCGGTATCAGGATAGGTCTGGAACTCCCGCACATAGGCAATGAGCCGGATGTCGTCGTAGTCCAGCACGGGCGCATCGGTCGGGATAAGACCCTGGGGCGCTGCCGCGGCCCCGGCGGTTTCCGCAGTTCCCGAGGACTGTGCCGTGTCGGGCGTTTCGGGCGCGGCGGTGGGCTGCACGGTTGGCACATCTGTCCCGGCGGCACAGCCTGCCAGCAGCAAAGCGGATAACAGGGGAGACAAAACTTTTTTCACGGCATTCACCGCCTTTTTTTTCTTTTTTCTTTAGTATAGCACAAGCGCCCCGCACCGGGAAATACAGTGCAGGGCGCTTGTGCAAATTTTACAAATATTACAAAATTATTCGTAGGTACGACGCCCGGCAAACACGCACAAGGGGCGCTTGGCCTTGCCCATGCCCATCAGCTGCACGGCGGCGGCCAGGGTGGCCCCGGCGCTGGTGCAGGCGGGGACACCGTCAAAGAACAGCACCTCCCGCGCGGCGCGCTCGGCGTCGGCGGTGGTCACAGTCAGCACGGTATCCACGACGTAAGGGTTGTAGTTTTCCGGCACAAAGCCCGGGCCGATGCCCGCAATGCCGTGCTGCCCAATGAACCCACCGGAGATGGCGGCACACTCGGCAGGCTCCACCGCGACGATGCGCACCATGCTGTTCCATGCCTTGATGTACTCGGCCACGCCGGTGATGGTGCCGCCGCTGCCTACGCCGATGACGATGGCGTCAATGGCGTCGCCTGCGTGCTTCAAAATCTGCGGCCCGGTCACGCGTCGGTGATATTCAGGGTTGTCGTCGTTGGAAAAATAGTGGGTGTAGTACCCGCCGTACCGCTTGGCAGTGTCGGTGGCAATGCGGTCCATGGCCCGGCGGCCGCCGCTGCTGCACGCAATGATGCGTGCGCCTAAATCCTGTAAATGCTTGCGCCGCGCAATGGGCAGGTTGCTGGGCACGACGAGGATGCAGGGGTGTCCGGTCGTAGCGCAGCTGACTGCCAGCGCCGCGCCGAAGCTGCCGGAGCTGGCTTCCACTACCGGCATACCGGGCTGCAAAGTGCCGCGCTCGGTGGCAAAGGCGAGCATCGTCTCGGCCAGGCCGTCCTTCGAGGTGCCGGTTGCCCCGCCGAAATCGAGATAGGCGAGGATGCCCGCTTCTAACCCATGGCGGCCGGAATAGCCGTCCAGCCGCACCACGGGGGAACGGTAGACTTCCTGATAATAGCTGTTCAGGATGGGCATAGGGGACACCTCACTTTCAAAAAACGACAACATTTTTATTATAGCATAGTTCAGGGTGGTTTGCTATGGATGGAGAGAAAAATATTATGGCGGAAGGGAAAAGCCCCTCAGGCCTCGCAGGCTCGGCTAGCTCCCCACTTCGTGAGGTACCTTTTGCGCGGGCAAAGCCCGCGAGAAAGCCTCCTCGCTTTGCGGCGAGGTGACGAGCGCAGCAAAGTCGGAGGGGCATTCTCCGTTTGCCATCACGGCGCTGCTAAAAAATCTGCCGTATTTCTTCAAAAAATTGCTCCACAGACTTGACTTCCGGCATCTGTTCTGTTATAATTCATAGGCTGATGTAAAGAAAATTACTTTACACAGCTTTCACAAGCAGCAAAGGGGGCGCGGGCATGGCTGGCAAGCCGCAGAAAAACCTTGCCTACTCCGTCCTGCTGGACTTCTACGGCCCGGTCTTGACGGACAAACAGCGCGTCATCCTGACGGAATACTACGACGAGGATCTGTCCTTAGCCGAAATCGCCGAAAACCTCGGCATCACGCGGCAGGGCGTGCGGGACGCCATCAAGCATGGCGAGGCAGCGCTGGACGAGCTGGAGCAAAAGCTCGGCAATGCGCGCCGCCACACCCAGATGCGGGCCGATTTGGATCGTCTGCGGGTGCTCGTGACAGAAATCCGCTGCTGCAACTCCGGCTCCTTCACGCCGGATCCGCGCATCAACCACGATACGCAGGAAATGCTTACGATCTTACAACGCTTGGACACGCAGGAGGATGCCGATGGCCTTTGAGTCTTTAACAGAGCGCTTGAATGGCGTTTTCAAAAAACTGCGCGGCAAGGGTAAGCTGAACGAGGCCGATATCAAGGCCGCCATGCGGGAAGTCCGGATGGCGCTGCTGGAAGCCGACGTCAACTACAAGGTGGCGAAAGACTTCTGCGCCCAGGTCTCCGAGCGTGCTATGG
Source organism: Gemmiger sp. (assembly GCF_057431175.1). Lineage (NCBI taxonomy): Bacteria > Bacillati > Bacillota > Clostridia > Eubacteriales > Oscillospiraceae > Gemmiger > Gemmiger sp. The sequence goes on from NZ_DBMDDV010000032.1 coordinate 19,234, forward strand.
GCCAGGAGGTCATGGAGAGCCTGACCCCCGCCCAGCAGGTCGTCAAGATCGTCAATGAGGAACTGACCAACCTCATGGGCGGCAATGAGCCGAAGTATCTGCGCCTGAAAAACAAGGGCCAGACCGTGCTGATGATGTGCGGCCTGCAGGGCAACGGCAAGACCACCCACGCCGCAAAGCTCGGCAAATATTATCGCAGCCAGGGCCGCCGCCCGCTGTTGGTCGCCTGCGATATCTACCGCCCCGCCGCCATTGAGCAGTTGAAGGTGGTGGGCGAGCAGGCCGGTGTGCCGGTGTTCACCCTCGGCACCGAAAAGCCCGAGATCATCGCGCAGAAGGCAATGTCTTATGCGAAGGATCACGGCAATGATATTGTCATTCTCGATACCGCAGGCCGTCTGCAGATCGATGACCAGCTCATGGATGAGCTGGTGCGCATTAAGCAGGCGGTCGAGGTCGATGAAACTTTGCTGGTCGTGGACGCCATGGCCGGTCAGGAAGCCGTCAACGTGGCAAAGACCTTCAATGAGAAGGTCGGCATCAGTGGTGTGATTCTGACCAAGACCGACGGCGACACCCGCGGCGGCGCGGCGCTTTCGGTGCTGGCCGTGACCGGTATGCCCATCTATTTCCAGGGTACCGGCGAAAAGCTCGAGGATCTTGAGCCGTTCTACCCGGCACGCATGGCAAACCGCATCCTTGGCATGGGAGATGTGCTTTCCCTGATTGAGAAAGCCCAGAGTGTCCAGAACGACAAGGAAGCCGAGGCCGCTGCCAAGCGCCTGATGGAGAACAAGTTCGACATGAACGACCTGCTGACCCAGTTCCAGCAGGTGAAAAAGATGGGCGGTGCGTCGGCGCTGTTGGCCATGATGCCCGGCGGCAATCAGATCGATCCCGACTCCCTCGATGAAAAGGCACTGCCCCGCATCGAGGCCATCATCTACTCAATGACCCCGGCAGAACGCGCTAAACCCGACATCATCAACCCCAAGCGCAAGCGCCGCATTGCAGCGGGTTCCGGCACCTCGGTGGAGGACGTGAACAAGCTGCTGCGTCAGTTTGAAATGATGCAGAAGATGATGAAAAAGGTCAAGCGCAACCCCAAGGGCTTCATGCGCAGCCTGGGTAACATGGGCGGCATGGGCGGCTTCAAAGGCTTTGGCCGCAAATAATTTCAGGTATGACCCGCTCGGCTTTACGGCCCACGGGATGTACAATATATTAAAGATGCCCCGCAAGGGCCGTAAACAATTTTTGGAGGAATATTACTATGGTTAAGATTCGTCTGCGCCGCATGGGCGCCAAGAAGGCTCCTTTCTACCGCGTTGTTGTTGCTGACAGCCGCTTCGCCCGTGATGGCCGTTTCATCGAGGAAATCGGCTACTACGATCCGACCAAGGAGCCTTCTGTCGTCAAGATCGACGCTGAGAAGGCCAAGCAGTGGCTGGACAACGGTGCTCAGCCCACTGACACCGTCCGCGAGATCCTGAAGAAGGCCGCCGTTCTGTAATTTGTTCGCTTTTTAGGGAGGGAACGCCACAATGCAGGAACTCTTATTAGCCGTTGCCCGCGGCCTTGTCGAGGACAAGGAGGCCGTGCAGGTGACTGTTGATCCCATGCGCGAGGATGGCACTGTTGTCTACCACCTCAAGGTGGCCGAGGCCGATATGGGCCGCGTCATCGGCAAGCAGGGCCGCATCGCCAAGGCGATTCGCGTTGTCATGCGTGCCGCTGCCGTCCGTCAGGGCGAAAAAGTCATCGTCGAGATCGACTAAGACCCGAACCAAAGCACTTTGCCGCAGGGTAAAGTGCTTTTTCTGTATCAGGAGGAACCCTATGCAAAACTATCTTCCCGCCTGCAAAATCGTCTCCACCCATGGCGTGCGCGGCGAAATGAAAGCCCTGCCGCTGTGCGACGGCGCGGCGTTCCTGGCAAAGTTCAAGCGCCTGTTCACCAGCGCTGACGGCGCAGGGGAGACCCGCGTGCTGGGTGTGCGTGCCCAGGGCAACGTCATCCTGCTGCGGCTGGACGGCGTCACCGATATGGACGCCGCCCGCGCCCAGGTGGGCCGCACCTACTACCTTGCCAAGGCCGATGCCAAACTGCCCCGGGGCCGCTATTTCATTGATGACCTGCTGGGCTGTGACGTTGTGGATGCCGACACTGACCGCGTCTACGGCCAGCTGACGAATGTGGACCGCCCCGCCGCCCAGGATATCTATACTGTGACCGATGGGGCAGGCGAGGAGTATATGCTGCCCGCAGTGCCGGAGTTCGTCAAAAAAATAGACATTGACTCGCGTAAAATTTTCGTGACGCCCATCGAGGGTATGTTCACCGATGCCGTCAACGGCGACGAGGACTGAGCCGATGCGCATTGATATTGTAACACTGTTCCCGGAACTGTGCGACAGCTTCCTTTCGGCCAGCATCCTGGGCCGCGCCCGGGCCAAGAATCTGTTCGAGGCTCACTGCCACCAGATCCGCGATTACACGAAAAACAAACAGAAGCAGACCGACGACTACCCCTACGGCGGCGGCTGCGGCATGGTGCTCTACGCCCAACCCATCGCCGACTGCCTGCGGGCTGTGCAGGCCCAGTGCGCCGGGCAGGGGCGGCAAAAGCCCCACGTCGTGTTCCTGACCGCCGCAGGCCGTCCCTATAACGAGGAAAAGGCTCGCGAGCTGGCAAGCTATGACGCGGTGACCCTCGTCTGCGGCCACTATGAGGGCATAGACCAGCGCGTCATTGACGCCTTCGGCGATGAGGAAATCTCCATCGGCGACTACGTGCTGACCGGCGGTGAACTGGCAAGCCTTGTCGTGGCCGACAGCGTGCTGCGCCTGCAGCCCGGCGTTCTGGCAGAGGAAAAGGGCTACCAGGACGAGAGCTACTGGGATGGACTGCTCGAATACCCGCAGTTTACCCGCCCCGAAGTGTGGGAGGGCCGCGCTGTGCCGCCGGTGCTGCTGACCGGCGACCACAAAAAAATCGACGAATGGCGCGGTGCCCAGAGCCGGGAGCGCACCCGCGAACGCCGCCCCGACCTGTACGACGCCTGGTGCGAGAGTCACCCGCTGACGGAGCTTCCCAAATGGAAGCGCGGCGAAAATATGCGCCTTGTGAAAAATGACGAACAGCTGGCCCTCTGCGCGGCCCTCATGGCTGAGGGCCGCCGCACAGTTTGTGCTCCGGTCTGCAGCGAGGAATATCTTGCAAAAATGACGCCGGAATTCTGGCTGCCCGAGCTGGCAGACAAAAAAAGGAACGGCTGGGCGTTCTATCTGCACTACACCAAGGATGCCGCCGACGGCATGGTCGGCGTCTGCCATAAGACCGGTGAGTTGGGGCACTTGTTTGTGACCGAGAGTGCCCGGGGCAAGGGATACGGTGCCAAGATGCTGGATTTTGCCCGCAAGAAGCTGGCGGAGCACCCGCATCCGACTTTCGGCGTTTTGTCCACCAACACCCGCGCCATTGCGCTGTACAAACGCATGGGCTGGCGGCTGACCGGCACCGTGCTGAATGTGTACGACCCGGAAAACGACGCGTTTACGGAAAAATACTGCGAAGAATGGCAGATGCGCTACCAGGGCTGACCGTTGTTTTTGTCGCCAATCCACAATGTTGTTGAAAATAAACTGGTAAAGTTGCACAAACGCGCGGGCGCAGATTTGGCGGAATTACAGAATCCTGCCAAATTTGCAAAATTCTACTGTACAAAATCGACGAAATAGGATAAAATAGAGACAATCAAGGCGGCGTATTAACACACGCAATAGACCGCCTGGAAGTCGCCCACGGTAGATACGCAAGGGCATATTATTTTCAAAAGTAGGAGAGAATAACTATGTACGTTAAAGAAGTTACCGTTGAGAATCAGGTTGGTCTGCACGCACGTCCGGCTACCTTCTTCATCCAGAAGGCCAACGAGTATAAGTCCTCCATTTGGGTCGAGAAAGAGGAGCGCCGCGTCAACGCGAAGTCTCTGCTCGGCGTCCTGAGCCTGGGCATCGTTGGCGGCACCACCATCCGCATCATTGCTGATGGCGCCGATGAGCAGGCTGCAGTAGACGGCCTGGTCAAGCTGGTCAGCTCTGGCTTTGCCGAGTAATCTATTCCGGAACAATCAGCGGTGGGGCGACCCGCCGCTTTTTTTGTATACGAAAGGCTCCCTATGACAAAAGCTGAACTCTACAAAAAAGCCTGTATGCTGCCGCTTTTGCCCGGTGTCTACATCATCCGGGACAAAACGGACACCATCATCTATATCGGCAAGGCCAAGCGGCTCAAGACCCGCGTGTCGCAGTATTTCCGTGAGGGTGTGCCCCACGACGCCAAGGTCAGCCAGATGATTGCCCACGCCTTCACGTTTGACGTGATCGTGTGTCAAAGCGAGTTTGAGGCACTGGTGCTGGAAGCAAGCCAGATCAAGGCCCACACGCCGAAATACAACATCCTGCTCAAGGACGACAAGGGGTACAGCTATGTCAAGGTCACGCGTGGCGCGTGGCCGCGCATCTCCGCCGCGCTGCAAAAGGACGATGACGACGCCGACTACATCGGCCCCTTCACCTCGTCCTTTGCCGTGCGGGAGATGGTCGAGACCGCGCAGGACTGCTTTCTGCTGCCGCGCTGCAACAAAAACTTCCCGCAGGATTTCCGCAAGGGGCGACCCTGCCTCAACGCCCACATCGGCAAGTGCATGGCCGTGTGCAGCGGGAAAATTACCTGCGAAGCCTACAACGACGCCGTGCAGGGCGCACTGCGGATGATCCGCTACGGCAAAAAGGATATCGTCAAGCAGCTGCGGGAGAAGATGGAAGCTGCGTCCGAACGCCTTGACTTTGAGACGGCGGCGCTGCTGCGCGACCAGATCATGGCTATTGACCGCGTGGCGGCAGGGCAGAAGGTGGTCATGGAAAATGACACCGAAATGGACGTCATCGCGCTGGCGGGCACGACACACGCAGTCTGCGCCGCCGTGCTGCGCTACCGTGACGGCCGCCTGACCGACAAGCGGGAATTTCTCTTCCGCGACACGACCGATATCAACGCCGTGCGGGAAGAATTTTTACCACAGTATTACCTGGACGGCGGGGCCATCCCCAAGACGATCGCGGTGGATGCCTTGCCGCCCGACGCCGACGCGCTGAGCGAAGCGCTGAACCAGGCCCGCGGCACAAAAGTGGAACTCTACGTGCCCCAGCGCGGCGATGTAGCCAAGCTCGTGACGATGGCCTACACCAACGCCGTGGAGCGCCTGGGCCGCGAGAGCGGCCGCTATACCCGCGAGGAGAAGCTGCTGGAAGAAGCCGCCCAGGTGCTGGGCTTAAAAAAGCCGCCCCGTGTCATCGAGAGCTACGATATTTCCAACTGGGGCGACGGGTCGAGCGTCTGCGGCATGGTGGTGTTCCGGGACGGCAGGCCCCACCGCGCGGGCTACCGCCGCTTTAAAATGAAAACCGTTGCGGGCACGGACGACTACGCCTCGCTGGCGGAGACGCTCTCCCGCCGCGCGGCAGAGTACGAGATGGCCCGCCGCGGCGAAAAGCCGGACGGTCCGCAGAACCAGTTCGCAACATTGCCCGACCTGCTGCTCATCGACGGCGGCCGGGGCCAAGTGGGCGCGGTCAAGCAGGCTTTGCGCGGTACGGCGCTGGAGCATGTACCGACCTTCGGCATGGTCAAGGACGACCACCACCGCACCCGCGCCATCGTGGACGACGAGGGCGGCGAAATCGCCATCAACCGCCACCGCAACATTTTTACCTTTGTTACGAACATCCAGGACGAGACGCACCGCTATGCCAACGACTACCGCAAACGCGCCATGAAGAAAAAGTCCTACGCCGCCACGCTCACGGCCATCCCCGGTGTGGGCGAAAAGACGAGCGCCGCGCTGCTGGCACATTTTAAAACTGTCTCGGCGGTCAAAGCGGCCAGTATTTCCGATTTGGAGGAAGTCAAAGGCATCAGCCACGCCAAAGCGGAAATACTGTACAACGCCCTGCGGAATGGGGTATAATGTAATAACGATACAAAAATCCAGGATGGTTTCAAACCTATGCTGCTTCTAACACTTCTTCTTTCCCTCGCCCTCGCGGCCTTTTTCACTTTACTGCCTGCCCGCGTCCTTCACCGTCGCACCACCCGCGCCGACCTGTACGTCGGGGCGGGGGTCGCGGTGCTGGTCTGGCTGTGGGCGGCCTGTGTCTGGTCCAAGCCCGGGTTGACCGTCGACTTTGACGGCTTCCGCCTGGCGGCGCTGCTTGCCATGCAGCTGCTCGCCTGCGGGGTGGTCACAGGCTTCCGCCTGCGGCAGATGCTGCCCACCAAACTGCGCACCCCGGCGGCGGTCGGCCTGCTGGCGGCAGCAGCACTGGGGCTGGAACTTTTCGTCGGCAACCTCAACTGGCTTGCCACCCACGGCTACACGCCCATCGACCTGCGGCCCTACCTGACCGCCGACGCCGACCCCACCGCGCCGATCGTACTGAACGACGAGAACACAACACTGCAATTCATCGGCTTGGATTTCCCGATTTATAATTTGCAGCTGGACGGCCTTGTCTCACTGGCCGACGGCGACACGCCGGAGCAGAAAAACGTGCGGCTGAACCTGAACGTTTCCGCTACCGATGAAGCCGCCACAGTCTCCCGCCAGAGTTGGAACTGGCCGGTGGCCGCGGCGTCGGCCCGCAGCTGGGCCCGCAGCCTGGATCTCTCCGGCAAGGCAGACAGCCTGACGCTGACGGCCTCGGGCTTTAACGGAGAGTACCGGAGCTACCCACTGAACGCCCAGCTGAACACCGTTTACGCCAACGCCCGCCGCCCGCTGGATTTCTCTGTCCTGCGTTTCGCGGTTGTGCTGGCGCTGCTGCTGGCGGGCTTTGCCCTGCGCCCGGCAAGCGTCCTCTGGCGCGACGCCTACGCCGCCCATGAGCGCAAATACCGCCCGGCGGTGCTGGCTGTCGAGCTGGCCCTCTGCGCGGCGGCGTTCCTGGCCCCCTTCGGCGACCGCTTCAACGCGGGCATCGCCACGAGCTTTTACAACACGCCCGACTGGTCGGGTACGAGCCGCATCGACTTCACCATGCACATCAACGACTGGGCGTCCAACACGGCCGCCCAGTACGGCGCACTGGCTCACAGCTTTTTGCAGGGGAGGCTCGATTTGGAAAAAGACCCGCCCGCGGCTATGGCTGACCTTGCCAACCCCTACGACACCGCCGCCCGGCAGGACGCCGCGCCGGATGCCCTGTGGGATGTGGCCTACTACAATGGCCGCTACTACGTCTATTTTGGCGTTGTACCGTGCCTTTTGTTCCAGCTGCCCTTTGAGGCACTGACCGGCATCCGGGATCTGCCGCCAAGCTTGCCGATGATTTTCCTCGCCTGGCTGTACATTTTTGCGGTGTTCGGTTTCATCAGGCAGGCCGTGCGCCGCTGGTTCCCGAACGCCAGTGCCGCCGCCTGCCTGCTGACAGCGGCGGGCGCAGCCTCGGGCAGCCAAATCTACTATCTGCTGCACCGCCCCTCGGTCTATGAATACGCCATTTTAAGCGGTGCTGCGTTTGTTCTGCTGGCACTGTGGCAGTGGCTTTGCGCCGCCAACGCGCCCGAAACAAAGCGCAAGACCATCCTGTTCCACCTGGCCTTCGGCAGCCTGTGCATGGCGCTGGTGGCCGGCTGCCGCCCGCAGATGGTGCTTTTTGCCGTGCTGGCCCTGCCGATTTTCCGGCCGCGCTATATCACCCAAAAGCGGCTGCGCAGCCGCGCCGGGGCGGGGGAGTGCGCTGCATTCCTGCTGCCGGTCGTGCTGGTGGCCGTGGGCCTTATGTGGTACAACGCCGCACGGTTCGGCTCGCCCTTTGACTTTGGTGCCAACTACAACCTGACCAGCAATGATATGACCCGCCGCGGCTTTGCGGTGGGGCGCATCGCCCCGGCGGTCGTGACCTTCTTGGCGGGCATCCCCGGCGTGCAGACCGTGTTCCCCTATATCACGGCCACCAAAATGCAGACGAACTACATGGGCCTGACCATCACAGAGCTGTACTACGGCGGCGCGTTCGCCTGCCTGCCGCTGCTGTGGGGGCTGGCCGCGCTGCCGCTGGCCCGCCGCCGTCTGGACGCTCGCCGCGACCTGCGCGCTGCCGTGCGGCTCACACTGATTTGCACCGTGGCGCTGGCCGTCGTGGACTGCCAGATGGCCGGGATGCTCTACCGCTACCAGAGCGATTGGCTCGGCCCGCTGCTGCTGGCGGCGGCACTGGCCTGGCTGCTGGCCGAAAACACCCTGCAAGCCTGCCCCATTGCGCCGCTGGTCAAGACCCTGCGCCTTTCGCTGCCGCTGGCCGTGCTGGCGGGGGCGTGCTATAACTTCTGCGTCTATTTTGCGGCGGAGCCCCAGCTGATGGGCCAAAACCCCGCCCTGTATGAAAACGTGAGCCGCCTGGTTCAATTCTGGCTGTAAAAATCTGGATGTAAAAAGGAAAAGAGTATGGCTGACAAAAACATCTACACCGTCATCGTGGCCGACGATGAGGACGAACTGCGCGAGGCCGTCTGTACCATGATCCCCTGGGAAGCCCTCGGCTTCCACCTCGTCGGCAACGCCAGCAACGGCTTGGACGCGCTGGAACTCGTCGAGCGGCTGGAACCTGACCTGCTGCTGACCGATATCCGTATGCCGTTTATCTCGGGCATTGAGCTGGCCCGCCAGGTGCGCGAGATTCGCCCCGCCATGCACATTGCATTTTTGAGCGGATTTGACGATTTCGAATACGCGAAGCAGGCCATCCAGTACAACATCATCAGCTATATGCTCAAGCCGCTGACGATGGACGGCCTGGCGGCAGAGCTGAAATCCATCCACGAGAAAATCGACGCCCGCTATGCAGAACTGCGCCGCGCCGACACCGCCCACGCTGACCGCGCCGCATTCCTGATCCCGCTCGTGTTGGAGCACTATGATAGCGCCCCCGACGATTTGGAGGATCGCCTGCGCAATATGGCTGCGGAGCTCGGCCTTTTGCGCGGCACCGACGACCGCAGCGCTCTGGTCGTGCTGGCCGCTGTGCTGGATGGCCCCACCGACTATGAGGCGGGCTTTACCCAGCTGGTGGAGCAGAGCGCCAACAAATACTTACGGCATTTCGTGTTTTATTGCTGCGGCCGCGTTGTGGCGGTGCTGCTGGGCAACCCTTCGGACTTTGAGGAATATCTGCATATTCTCGCCGACGAGATTTGCCAGCTGGCGGACCGCGCCCTGGGCCGCACGGCCAATGTGGGCATCAGCCGCGAAGCTACCCAATTTGCCAGCTTGAATGACGCCTACAAGCAGGCCATCGAAGCCCTGCGCGCCGCCGCCGAGGGCGAGGGCGGCGTCAGCTTTACGGCAGATGCCCGCAAGACCGGCAGCCTGTGTGAGCGTGCGCTGGAAATCATCGGGCAGCATTACATGGATGAGGATCTGTCTCTGGCGTCCCTCTCGGCTATGCTGGATGTCAGCCCCAACCATTTGAGCGCCTGCATCAAGAAGTCGGAAGGGGAAACCTTCATCAACATTCTGGTGCGCCGCCGCATGGAGACCGCGCAGCAGCTTTTGCTTACCACTGATTTGCAGATACAGGAAATCGCCCGCCGCTGCGGCTATACAGACCAGCACTACTTTAGCTATTGCTTTAAAAAGTACAGCGGTACGTCGCCGGTGGCCCTGCGCCGCGCCCGCGCAGCGGGGGAGGCCCACGCATGAAGCGCCCGCCCCGCACGGCGCCCCTGGCCGCCGCGCTGATTTCCGCCGTGGCGGTGGCGGTGCTGACGCTCTGCACGACGCTGTTTCTGCGCAGCTACCGCAGCGCCGTGGTCGAGGCCGCCCGCACGAACAGTGCCCAGGCCGTCAGCCAGGTCGTGGGGACCGTGGGCAACTATGTCAGCACAATGGACAGCGCCGTCTCTATCGTCATGGAGCGGCTGGACGACGACACCGCCAGCCGCGACGCCTTTTTAAGCGCGTTCCTCACCGCCCGGCCCGAGGTCGCAGCCATCACCGCCTACGATGCAGACGGCCAGCTGCTGGACTGCTGGGCGCAGGAGGGCCGCAAACCCAAGGATGCGATTTTGCGGAACCTTTCCTTTGATTTGACCACCGCCCGCCGCCTGGGCCACGGCTACATCAGCACGCCCCACGTCGAGTCGATTTTTGAAGGTTACTACCCCTGGGTCGTGTCGGTCATCCGTATTGTGCCGGAAGGTGACACTGCGCGGTGTTGGCTCTCGGTGGATTTGAGCTTCAAGGAGCTGGCTGCCACCATCAGCAACGTCGGCATTGGCCAGCACGGCTACTGCTACCTGATGGACGAACGCGGCAACATGGTCTACCACCCGCAGCAGCAGCTTTTGTACGCGGGCCTGAAAAAGGAGGAAGCGGGCCGTCTGGCCTGCCTTGGCGACGGCACCTATGTCGAGGATACCGTCATTTACAGCGTCCAGCGCGTGCCGGGCAGCCCGTGGCGCGTCGTCGGTGTCAGCTACATCGACGAGACCGTCAACGAGAGCTTCTGGCAGATGGCCCGCATCGCTGTGGCTACCGCCGTATTGATCCTGTTTGCGGCGCTCATCGTGGGCTGGGTGTTGTCCCGCTCGCTGTCCCGCCCCTTGCAGCAGCTGGAAACCGCCACGGAGCAGTTTGAGCAGGACGCCGACCACTTTGCGTTCCAGTCGGTGCGCGGCACGCGGGAGGTGCAGAACCTCTCGGATTCCTTCGGGCATATGGTGGGCCGTATCCAGCGGCTGATGACCACCGTGCGCGAGGAGGAAGTTGTGCTGCGCAAGACCGAACTCAAGGCGCTGCAGGCTCAGATCAACCCGCATTTCCTCTACAATACGCTCGATTCCATCGCCTGGATGTGCGAACGCGGCAAAAATGCCGACGCCGTCCAGATGGTCCACGCGCTGGCGCGGCTCTTCCGCATCAGCATCAGCCGCGGCCATGAGCTGATCCCGATTGAAAAAGAACTGCAGCACGCCGAAGCCTACCTGCAGATCCAGAAATACCGCTACAAAAACCAGTTTACCTATCATTTCACGGTGGACGAGAGTTGCCTGCACTGTCTGTGCAACAAAATCACCCTGCAGCCCATCATCGAAAACGCCATTGTCCACGGCCTGGATTTGATGGTCGATTCCGGCCATATTGAGATCACGGTCAAGCCCGACGGTGACGATATTCTGCTCATTGTGGCGGACGACGGCATCGGCATGGAGCCGGAGCAGGTGGCGGCACTTTTGCAGAACGAACCCAGCGACCGCACCGGCATCGGTGTCAAGAACGTCAACGACCGGCTGCGCATCTACTTCGGCGCGGCTTACGGCATCTCCATCGTCAGTGCCCCCTACGAGGGCACGACCGTAACCATCCGCACTCCGCGCGTGCCGGAGGACAGGGAGGGAGACTATGACAAACTGCGTTAAACGTCTGCTGCCGCTGGCCTTGGCGGCGGCGCTGGCGGGCTGTACCATGCAGGCCACGGACAGCAACGCGACCCGCTACCAGGTGGCGTTAGTGGCAAAATCCAAGGATTCGGAGTTCTGGAACGCTGTCTTTACCGGCGCGGAGGCTGCCGCCACCGAGTACAATATGCAGCTGACCATCGCGGCCCCCAACAGTGAGGAAGACTACGAGGAACAGGATCGCATGATCGAGAAGGCCGTCGAGGACGGTGCACAGGCCATTGTCTTTTCCGCCATCGACTATGAAAAGAACGCTGCCGCCATCGATGCCGCGGCCGCGGCGGGTGTGACCATCATCGGCATTGACTCGGCGGTGGACTCCGCCCATGTGGCGGCCTACATCGGCGCGGACAACTACGGCGCGGGCCAGATGGCCGCCCGGAGCGCCCTGGACGGCATGGATGGCCAGCTCTACGTCGGCCTTATCAACTACGAGGTCAACGGTGCCAATGGCCGCGACCGCGAGCAGGGCGCACGCGACGCTTTTGCGGACAGTGGCCGGGCAGAGGTCGTCGCCGCCATGCCAACCCACTCCAACGCCGTCAGCGCCCGCAGCGAGGCTTTGTCCATGCTGCGTGAGCACCCCGAAATCAACGTGCTGGTTGCCTTCAACGAGGCCACCTCCGTGGGCGCAGCCCGCGCCGTGCAGCAGATGCAGCGGGCAGATGATCTTTGGCTGGTGGCGTTCGACTCGAACATCGAGACCATCGACGCCTTACAGACCGGCGTGGTGGACGCGCTGATCGTGCAGAATACCTACGGCATGGGCTATTTCGGCGTCGAGAGCGCCTACGAGCTGCTGGCCGGGCAGGGGAGCAGCGTGGAAGAATCCACCGTCACCACCACCCACATCATCACCCGGGACAATATGTTCGCCATGGATAAGCAAAAGGCATTGTTCCCGTTTGGGTGAAATAGGTATCCCTCCCGGGCCGTTTTCCATATGGTTGCCGCATTAAAACGCAGCCGTGCTGTAGGGGTCGCACATGTGCGGCCCGCAGCTTTCCCATAAATGACCGTCTGCCTTACGCAACTCCCTCCGGCCCTTCGGGCTTACCTCCCTTGTAAACGAGGGAGGATTTTCTTTTTTACCCCTAAAAATTCTTACAAAAATCAAACGCCTATAACCATTTTGTCACTTTTGCTGCGCAAACTGCACAAAATGGAACCGATTCAACTGGGCGAACTGTCCTAAACGGTGGAAAATTCCCCTTTTCGTCGGTGAAATTTCACCTTGTTTTTTCCCCACACCCCGAGTATTATAATAACTGTCAACAGGGTTCGCCCCTCTACAAGCGACCCGGAAAAAATCCACTGCTTAAAAAGAAGGAGAAACTTATCATGAAGAAACTCACTGCTCTGGCCCTCGCGGGCTGCATGGCCGTATCCCTCGCCGCTTGCGGCGGCTCCGCTTCCACCACCCCCGCTTCCAGCGAGGCTGCCTCTACTGAGTCCGCCGCTACCTCTGCTGCCGAGAGCGCAGCTGAGAGCGTTACCGAGGCCACTCAGGGCGGTAAGGTCGGCGTCTGCATCTACAAGTTCGACGATGCCTTCATGACCACCTACCGTAATGCTCTGCAGGAGATCCTCGAGGGCAAGGGCTACGAGGTCACCATCGTCGACGGCAATAATGACCAGGCCAAGCAGAACGAGCAGATCAACACCTTCATCACCCAGGGCGTTGACGCACTGATCATCAACCCCGTTATGACCTCCGCTGCCGACCAGATCATCTCCACCGTCAAGGGTGCCGATGTTCCCACCGTCCTGATCAACCGTGAGCCCACCGCCGATCAGATGTCCGCTTACGACAAGCTGGTCTATGTTGGCTGCGACGCTGCTCAGTCCGGCACCTTCCAGGGCGAGCTGATCCTCGACACTGAGAACAAGGGTGACATCAACGGCGACGGCAAGGTTTCCTACATCATGATTCAGGGCGACCCCGAGAATATCGATGCTCAGCTGCGTACCGAGTACTCCGTCAAGGCTCTGACCGATGCCGGCGTTGAGGTCGAGCAGCTCGACCTGCAGCGCGGTGACTGGGACCGTAACAAGGGCCAGGAAATCTGCCAGAACGACCTTGCCAAGTACGGCGATCAGATTGAAGTCGTCTTCTGCAACAACGATGACATGGCTATCGGCGCTCTGCAGGCTATTCAGGCTGCCGGCCGCACCGTTAACAAGGACATCTACCTCGTCGGTGTTGACGCTTTGGACGCTGCCAAGAACGAAGTTGCCAACGGCAACATGACCGGTACCGTTCTGAACGACGCTAAGGGTCAGGCTACGCAGGCTGTTGCTTCCATGGAGGAGCTGCTGGGCGGCAAGACCTTCGAGGCTGGCAGCCAGAGCGTCTACGTTGACTACGTCAAGGTTACCCCTGACAACGTCAAGGACTTCCAGTAATTTGACAAAAGCCACAGCTTAAACCAGAACAATCGAGGTGCGTGTGCGCAGGCGCACGCACCCTTTTTTCGTGAAAAGGTTACAAAAGATTAAAGGGGGCCAGCGAATTGTCAGAGTACCGCTTGGAGATGTGTGATGTCGTCAAGACGTTCCCCGGCGTCAAGGCACTGAATCACGCACAGCTGAAATTGAAACCCGGCACCGTCCATGCGCTGATGGGAGAGAACGGCGCGGGCAAGTCTACCTTGATGAAGTGCATGTTTGGTATCTACCACATGGACGAAGGCAAGGTCATTTATGAGGGACAGGAGGTCCAGATCAAGGGACCTCTGGATGCACTGAACCGCGGCATTGCGATGGTGCACCAGGAGCTGCAGCCCATCCCGGAGCGTTCCATCGGCGAGAATATCTACGTCGGGCGCTACCCAACCAAGAAATACGGACCCGTCACCGTCATCGACCACGACAAGATGTACGAGGATGCGGCCAAGGTCTTAAAGGAAGTCCACCTGAATTATGATCCGCACGCAAAGCTCGGAACCTTGAGCGTTTCCCAGATGCAGCTGGTTGAGATCGCCAAGGCGGTCTCCGCAGACTGCAAGGTGCTGATCCTCGACGAGCCGACCTCCTCGCTGACGGCGGCCGAGGTCGAGGCGTTGTTCACCATCGTGAACGAGCTGCGCGCCAAGGGCGTCTCCATCGTCTACATCAGCCACAAGATGGACGAAATTCTTCGCATCAGCGACGAAGTCACGATCATGCGCGACGGCCAGTACATCGGCACCTGGGAGGCCAAGGAACTGACCACCGATATGATCATCACCAAGATGGTCGGACGTGAGCTGTCGAACCTCTACCCGCCGCGCTCGAATACACCCGGTGAGGTCGTGTTTGAGGTCAAGGACTTCACATCCATCAACCCCAAGAGCTTCCGTCACGTCAACTTCAACGTCCGCAAGGGCGAGATCCTCGGCGTTGCGGGTCTGGTCGGTGCCCAGCGCACCGAGCTGATGGAAGGTCTGTTCGGTCTGCGCTGCCACACGTCGGGCACCATCACCTATAAGGGCAAGGAACTGACCATCAACCAGCCGCAGGACGCCATCAAAAACGGCATCGCCATGCTGACCGAGGACCGCCGCGCGACCGGTATTCTGGGTGTGCTTTCCATTGCGGATAACGTCTCCATTGCATCGCTGAACAAGTATCTGATCGGCGGCATCATGCTGGACGACAACAAAATCGAAAAGCTCGTGCAGGATAATGTCGCCAAGCTGTCCATCAAGACGCCGTCCTCCAAAACGCAGATTCAATCGCTGTCCGGCGGTAACCAGCAGAAGGTGCTGATCGCCCGCTGGCTGGCCAACGACCCCGATGTTTTCATCATGGACGAGCCGACCCGCGGTATCGACGTCGGTGCAAAGTATGAAATTTACTGCATCATCGCCGAGATGGCCAAACAGGGCAAGAGCATCATCATGATCTCCTCCGAAATGAGCGAGCTGATCGGTATGTCTGACCGCATCATGGTCATGTGCGATGGCCGCTGCACCGGCTTTATCGACGGTGATAAGGCGAACCAGGAGAACATCATGACGCTGGCTACCCAGTTTGAATAAGGAGGAATCCGAAAATGGAGAAAAAATTCAACTTTAAAAAATTCCTGTCCAATAACGCGATCATTATTCTGATCATTTTGCTGGCCCTCTTCGTCGGCTGCACGACCCAGAACTTCTTTACCGAGACAAACGGCAAAAACCTGCTGCTGAACGTCGCCCCGCGTTTCATCATCGCCTGCGGCGTTTCGGGATGCCTGATTACCAAGGGCACTGACCTGTCCGCCGGCCGTCAGGTCGGCCTGGCCGCCTGCTTCTCCGCCATGCTGCTGCAGAGTGTTGACTACTCTGCCCGCATGCTGCCCTGGCTGCCCGATATTCCGTGGCCCGTGGCCCTGCTAATCGTCAT
>NZ_DBMDDV010000033.1:0-32094 GCF_057431175.1 Gemmiger sp.
TTGTGAACTACGCCCCCTGTGATGTCGCTATTTAGCAAATAAAAAATGACGAATGTTCTTTGACAGCTAAATGCTGTAAGAACATTCGTCATGGTGCGGATGAAGGGATTTGAACCCACACTCTTTTAAGGGAACTAGAACCTGAATCTAGCGCGTCTGCCAGTTCCGCCACATCCGCATATTCTGTTTGCCACCGTGTTCCGGCGACGTGTATTATTATAGCGGCTGGCGGGGCAAATGTCAAGCATTTTTGCAGAAAAATATCACTTTTTCCCACAAAAATGCAGCCCTGCGCTTTTGGACGCAGGGCTGCATTTTATTTACCGATTACCAGAGGTTGACGACCTCGTTATACAGGCCCTCGTAGCTCTTGGCGGAGTTGGACCAGCTGAAATCACACTCCATGGCGCGCTTGACCAGCACAGGCCAGCCATCCTTCTGCCAGTAGCCCTCTTTGGCACGCCAGCAGGCCTCGTACAACTCGTGGGCGTTGTAGTTGGCAAAGGTGAAGCCGTTGCCGTAGCCGTCGCCGGAGTCGCGGATAGAGTCCTTCAGGCCGCCGGTCTCGCGGATGACAGGAATGGTGCCGTAACGGCAGGAGACCATCTGTGCCAGGCCGCAGGGTTCAGAGCGGGACGGCATCAGGAAAATATCCGCACCGGCGTAGATTTCCTGCGCCAGCTTGGCGTTGAAGCCGATGTAGACGCCGACACGGCCCGGGTTACGGGCGCACAGCTCGTTGAAGAAGTTCTCGTACTGGCTCTCGCCGGAACCGAGGATGACCAGCTCGATGCCCTGCTGCAGCAGACCCTCGGCGATGGCCTGAACCAGGTCAACGCCCTTATGGCCGACCAGGCGGGTGACCATAGCCATGATCGGGCTGCCGTCCTTATGCAGGCCAAACTCGTCCTGCAGGTGTTCCTTGCAGACAGCCTTGCCGTCCTGGAAGGTCTCGGCGTCGTAGTTCTTGGCAATGTCGGGGTCGGTGGCGGGGTTGAACACATCGACGTCGATGCCGTTCAGAATGCCGCACAGCTTATACTGCTTCTGGCGCAGCAGGCCGTCCAGACCATGGCTGAACCAGGGGTCGAGAATTTCCTGTGCATAGGTGGGGCTGACGGTCGTGACCTTATCGGCACACTCGATTGCACCCTTCATGAAGTTGGCACAGCCGTCGTACTCCACCACATGGGCGTCGCGGGCACCGATGCCGCAGGTATCCTCGAGGATATCCAGGCCGTACTTGCCCTGGTAGGCAATGTTATGGATGGTGAACACCGTCTTGATGCGGCTGAATTTATCCAGATGGCGGTAATACAGGTTCAGATAGACCGGAGTCAGCGCGGTCTGCCAGTCGTTGCAGTTGATGATATCCGGCTCGAAATCGGTGTAGAACAGCATTTCGAGGATGGCACGGGAGAAGAAGGCAAAGCGCTCGCCGTCATCGTAGAAGCCGTACAGGCCGCTGCGTTTGAAGTAATACTCGTTGTCGATAAAGTAGTAGACAACGCCGTCGCGCTCGGCCTTGAACAGGCCGCAGTACTGGCTGCGCCAGCCCACAGGCACGCTGAAATTGGTGACATAGGTCAGCGTATCCTTGAATTTCAAATCGCCGTACAGCGGCATAACGACGCGGGCGTCGATGCCATCGCGAACCAGCGCCTTGGGCAGAGCGCCCGCAACGTCGGCCAGGCCGCCGGACTTGGCAAAGGGAGCAGCCTCGCTGGCTGCATACAGGATTTTCATAAGCACCTCCGTGCGAATTTCAAAAAATGAGGGCGAGGGAAAACAGGCTCTCCCCCGCCCTCTCATCAAAGCCGACTCCGGGGAGAAGGAGAACAGCCTCTATGAGCTTCGTTTATACGCTGTGGTTCTTGGCGACGAACACCGGGAAGGTGTCGGTACCGGCCAGCTTCTTGTCCTCGGTGATGTGGACATTCTTATCGGTCACAACATACTCGACGTTGCAGCTCGGCTCAACCACAGTGTCCTGCATCAGGACGCAGTTCTTAACGACAGCGCCCTTCTTGATCTTGCAGCCACGGAACAGCACGCTGTTCTCGACCGTGCCCTCGATGACGCAGCCATCGGCCAGCAGACTGTTCTTGACCGAGCTGCCTTCCAGGTAGCGGGTGGGGTTATCGTCACGAATCTTGGTGTAGATGGGGGCGGGTCCAAACAGGGCATCCATGCTGCCTTCCTTGAGCAGGCGCATATTCTCGTCGAAGTAGCTCTTCATATCGGAGATGCGGGCAACGTAGCCGCCGAACTTGAACGCCTTGACGTTGAGCAGCTTGAGGTTGCGGGCCAGAATGTCACGCTCAAAGTAGACGAGACCGCGCACAGAGGCGTCATGGATCAGGTGGATCAGGCTCTCGCGCTCGATGACGTAGATGTTCATGGCGAGGTTCTGCTCACCCATGCGGTAGTCGTTGGACAAAATCTCGGTCACGCGGCCGTCCTCATCCATGCGGATGGTGTAGTTGTCGCTGCGGGCACCCTCGGGGATGGGGGCGCGGTTGTAGACCATGGTGACGTCAGCGCCGGACGCGACGTGGGCGTCGATCAGCTTGCCGAAGTCAAAGTTCATGGCGATGTAGGAGTCGGACAGGATGACATAGCGCTCCTTCTGGGCCTCGAGCCAGTTGAGGATGCTGTCCAGTGCGTCCACACGGCCGGAGTATAGCTTGACGCTGCGCTCTGCGAAGGGCGGCACGATGTTCAGACCGCCGCGCTTGCGGGTCAGGTCCCACTCACGGCCTGCGCCGAGGTGATCCATCAGGGAGTGATAGTTCTTGCGCACGATGACGGACACGTTGTCGATGCCGGCGTTGGCCATGCTGGACAGCGTGAAGTCGATCAGGCGGTAACGTCCGCCGAAGGGGATGGAGGCCATGGAGCGCTCCGCCACCAGTTCGGGAACGAGGTTATCATAGGTGTTGGCGAAAATGACGCCGAGTGCATTCACATTGCTGTTTACCATTGTTCCTCACCATCCTTTACATCGCTGGAAACCATTGCCTTGGAGCCGACCGTTGCACCCTTGCCGATGACAACGCCAGAGCCGACGGTGGCGACATCGCCGGGCTCGGCAATGTTCAGACCGCCTTCGGGCATGGCGCCGACGGTTGCGCCCTCCTCGATCGTGACGTTCTCGGCCACGATGCAGTGCTTGACGGACGCGCCCGCCTTGATGACAGTACCGCCCATGACGACTGCAGCTTCGACCGTTGCGCCCTTTTCGACGACAACGCCGGGGAACAGGATGGAATTGTTGACCGTGCCGTTGACCTTGCAGCCTTCGGAAACCATGGAGTTGACGATGGTGGCATCGCTGCCGATCTGCTGGCAGGGACGGCCGGTGTTGCGGGAGTAGATCTTCCAGTTTTCATCAAACAGGTTGATGCCGGAGTGCTTGGGATCCAGGACCTCCATGTTGGCCTGCCACAGGCTGGAAATGGTGCCGACGTCCTTCCAGTATCCGCTGAAGTGGTAGGCGTACATACGGCGGCCGTCCTTCAGCAGGTTGGGGATGACGTTCTTGCCAAAATCGTTCTCGGAGTTGGGGTCAGCCTCGTCCTCGGTCAGGTACTTCTTGAGGATATCCCAGTTGAAGATGTAGATACCCATGGAAGCCAGGTTGGACTTCGGCTCCTTCGGTTTCTCCTGGAAAGCGTTGATGCGGTCGTCCTCGTCGGTGACCATCAGGCCGAAGCGGGAAGCCTCGCTCCATGGCACTTCCATGACAGCGACGGAGAACTCTGCGTTCTTCTCCTTGTGGAAACGCAGGAAGTCAGAATAGTCCTGCTTGCAGATCTGGTCGCCGGACAGGATGATGACATACTTGGGGTCATAGCGGTCGATGAAGGACAGGTTCTGGTAGATGGCGTTGGCCGTGCCCTTGTACCAGTCAGAGCCGGATGCCTGCTGATACGGCGGCAGAACATGGACGCCGCCGTGCAGGCGGTCCAGATCCCACGGCTGGCCGTTGCCGATGTACTCGTTCAATACGAGGGGCTGATACTGGGTCAGGATGCCTACCGTGTCAATATCAGAATTGACACAGTTGGACAGCGGGAAGTCGATAATGCGATACTTTCCGCCAAACGGGACTGCGGGCTTGGCGAGCTTTTGGGTCAGCGCGTACAGACGCGAGCCCTGGCCGCCTGCCAGGATCATTGCGATCATTTCTTTTGCCATAACATTTCTCCCCTTAAAATTTCGGCAGTATGCCGTTTTTAACGTATATCCAAAGGCGGTTCACACCGTCGTTTTGGCTTTGGGCGGGCGGCCCCGGCGTTTGGGGGCTGCCTGGGTCTTGGCCTCTGCGGCAGGGGCATCGGCCTCTGCGGTGGGTTTTGCAGCCTTTTTTGCAACAGGCTTTTTCGCCGTTTTAGCGGGCTTGTCTGCGGCCTTTTCGGTGGTGGGCTTTTCAGCCTTCGGCTTGCGGGCAGCGGGCACGCTCAGGTAGATGGTGGACAGCGGCGGCAGCGTCAGCGAAATGTGCTGGTCGAAGCCGTGCATCGGGCCTTTCTTGGCTTTCACCGTGCCGTTGGTCACACCGGTGCCGCCGTACTTCTTGTCGTCGGAGTTGAGGATTTCCTTGTAGCTGCCGGGGTTCGGCACCCCCATCTGGTAATCCTTGCGCAGGACGGGGTTAAAGTTGCAGACGACCAGGATCATCTTCCCTGCTGCGTCGCGCCGCAGGAAGGCGATGACACTCTGCTTGCTGTCATCGGGCACGATCCACTGGAAGCCCTCCCAGCTGTAATCCACCTGCCACAATGCGGGCGTATCACGGTAGAAGTGGTTCAAGTCTTTCACGTAGCCTTGCAGCTCGCGGTGCTTGTCATAGCTCAGCAGCATCCAATCCAGCTGCTTTTTCTCGTCCCACTCGATGAACTGGCCGAAGTCCTGGCCCATAAAGAGCAGCTTCTTACCGGGGTGGGCCATCATGTAGCCGAAGAAAGTGCGCAGGTTCGCAAACTTTTCTTCGTAGTCGCCGGGCATCTTGTTCAGCAGGCTGCACTTTCCATGCACGACCTCGTCGTGGCTGATGGGCAGGACAAAATTCTCGCTGAACGCGTAGAAGAAGCTGAAGGTGACCTTGCCGTGGTTGCCCGCACGGAAGAGCGGGTCAGTCTTCATGTAGCTGAGCATATCGTTCATCCAGCCCATGTTCCACTTGAAGTTGAAGCCCAGGCCGCCATCGGACGCAGGCTTTGTGACCAGCGGCCAGGCAGTGGATTCCTCGGCGATCATCATTTTGTGGGGGTAGCGACCCAAAATGGCGGTGTTCAGCTTTTGCAGGAAGGCAATGGCCTCCAGGTTTTCCTTGCCGCCCTTGACGTTCTGCTCCCACTCGCCATCCTTGCGGTTGTAGTCGAGATAGAGCATACTGGCTACGGCGTCCACACGCAGACCGTCGATGTGGTAGTGGTCGACCCAGAACATGGCGCTGGAAATCAGGAAGCTCTCGACTTCCTTCATGCCGTAGTTAAAGACCATCGTGCCCCACTCTTTGTGCTCACCACGGCGGGGATTGGGGTCCTCATAGCAGGGTGCGCCGTCGAACATATACAGGCCGTAGCCATCCTTCGGGAAGTGGGCCGGGACCCAGTCCAGAATGACGCCGATGCCTGCCTGGTGGAGCTTATCCACGAAGGTCATGAAGTCTTTGGGCGTGCCGTAACGGCTGGTGGGGGCAAAGTAACCGGTGACCTGGTAGCCCCAGCTGCCGTCGAAGGGATACTCAGTGATGGGCAGCAGCTCCACATGGGTGTAGCCCATATCCTTTATGTAAGGGATCAGTTCGTCGGCCAGCTCGGCGTAATTATAGGGTACGCCGTTGTCGGGATCCTTCATCTTCCAGCTGCCGGCCTGCAATTCATAAATGGACATCGGGCTGTTGATGACATCCCGCTTGTCCTCGTCCTTGACCCAGGCGGCGTCGCCCCAGGTGTAGCCCTCGATATCATAGACCTTGCTGCCGTTGGAGGGGCGGGTCTCGGTGTGGAAGGCGTAGGGGTCGGCCTTGTAGACCAGCTCATCCGCCGGGGTGGTGATGCAGTATTTGTAGACATCAAACTGTTTGATGCCGGGTACGAACCGTTCCCAGATGCCGTCCGTGACTTTTTCCATCGGGTGTTCGCCGGGTGTCCAGCTGTTGAAGTCGCCCACGATGGAAACGGCCTTGGCGTGCGGTGCCCAAACGCGGAACACCACGCCGGCCTCCCCGTTCTGCTCACACAGATGGGCGCCAAAGTAGCGGTAAGCTTCCTGATTGTTGCCCTGTTTGAACAGATAAATGGGCAGATCGGAGCTATTTGGCGTTTCTTTGCGCTGTTTCAACGTAATCTCCCCTTTTGAGCGGTGCTGTACGCGATACAGTACACCGACTCTGTATAATCTCTGTATCTATATTACCTGTTTTGAAAAGGAATTTCAAGGTCTTTTGTGTAATATTCTGCTAAAATTTTCGTATGTTACCCGCCGCTTTTGTACAAGTTCGACATAAAACGGGCTGTTTTTCGGACCTTTGTACAAAAAAAGCCCCCTGCAAGGTACTTTTTACACCTTGCATGGGGTTTGTGTAATTTAAAAAAGTTTTTTACGCGCCGTAAATATAGTAGGGGTTCTCGCCGCTGTACACGCTGCGGCGGTTCCAGACCGTGTGGGTCGCCAGGTAATCTGCCCAGGCGTGGTAGCCTGCGGCGTTGAAGTGCACGCCGTCCTTGGTGGCATAATCATCGATCTGACTGCCGTCGGCGGGGTTTGTCAACACCTCGCGGATGTTGATGTAGTAGCAGCCCTTGCGCAGCGCCATATTGGCCAGCAGGTCATTGACGGTGGCAATGCGGGTGTTGTCCAGGCCGGGCTTGGATGCCACGACATCCTCCTGCACGCCGGGGATGGCCTGGATGTAGAACTTGACGCCGGGGTCAAGCTGTTCTCGCAGCATATCGATCAGGCGCTCATAGTAGGCAAGGAAGCTGTCCTCACTGCCCTGCACAACAAGGTTGTTGGTGCCGACAAGGATGTAGAGGTAGTCCGGCTGGCTGGAGACGATGGTCTCCATCGGCGTTTCCGTCGTGCCGGTGACGGCGTTCTTGACGCTGACGTTGTTGACAAAGGTCTGCACGCCCGCGCTGACGTAGGTCGCATAGTGGGCGTTGTTGTAGCCGGTGCTGTAAATGCCCAGGCCCGAGGCAATGCTGTCCCCCGCGAAGGTCACGGTGTTGAAGTAGTCCTTCGTCACAGTGCCCAGCATCGGCACAGCCACCATGCGATGGTCGGTGTTCAGGTATTCGGTGTCGATGGTCTGTTCAACGGCGTCGGACTTGTCCCACACGGCGGTATCCACAGCCTGCACGATGCGCTGCGGCTCGGCGATGGCGGCGGGCGTGGCGGTCGGTGCCTCGGTGGCCGTGGGAGCGGTCTCCGGCGTGGCGGCCACCGGCTCTGCCGAGGCAGCGGGCGCAGGCGTGCCGCTGTTCTTGAACCAGAAGAACCCAGCCCCAGCGCAGAGCAGCGCCAAAATTACGATGAGCACCAGAAACATTTTCCGCTTGCGCCGTTTGCTGGCGACCTCATTGCGGTAGGTATAGAAATCAGCCATAGAAGCTCCCATCTTTATCTCAAAAACATATATGGTTATTATACGCCACAATCCGCACAGGTACAAGTGGGCCCGCAAAATTTTACAGAGCCGGGCGGGATCTGCCGCAAAAATAAACTTGACGCTTTTCCTCTGTGCCTCTATAATGTAGATAAGAATAACCGTGACCAATTATCACAGAACGGAGGTCCTGCCCTATGGCATGGATGATCGTATCCGATAGTTCCTGCGAGATCCGCGAGTTGGAGCGCCCCGCGCCGGGCGTGCAGTTTGCCCTTGTACCGTTTAAAATCCGTGTAGGCGAACGCGAGTACGTTGACCTGCCCACGCTGAACACCCATCAGATGCTGCAGGCTATGACCGACTACAATGGTGCCAGCACCACCGCCTGCCCCAGCCCCGAGGAATGGGCCGAGTATTTTTTGCAGGCGGACAACGTGTTTGCCTTTACCATCAGCAGCAATCTGTCCGGCAGCTACAACGCCGCCATGGCCGCCCGCACCATGGTGTTGGAAGAACACCCCGAAAAGAAGATTTTCGTGCTGGACACCCTGAGCTGTTCCGGTGCGCTGGCCGGTGCTGCCGAGCTTGCCAACAAGCTGATCGGCGAGAATCAGGAATTTGATGATATCTGCTTTGCGCTGAAAAAGTTTGCCGAGAGCACCCACATCCTGTTTGCTCTGGCGAGCTTTGACAACCTGGCCAAGAACGGTCGTGTAAACAAGGTGGTGGGCTTTATCGCAGGCCGCCTGAACATGCGCGTGCTGGGCCGGCGCACAGCGGACGGCAAAATTGACTTCTACTTCAAGACGCGCGGCGAGACCCGCGTGCTGGCTAAGATTCTGGAGCAGATGGATGAGGACGGCTACGACGGCGTGCATCCTGTGCTGATCAGCGAGTGCGGCAACCAGACCGCCGCCCAGCTGCTACACCACGGCATTGACGCCAAGTGGCCCGGTGCCCCGGTGCGCATCGTGCCCTGCTCTGGTCTGTGCAGTTTTTATGCGCAGGATCAGGGGATTATTATAACGTATTAAGTTTATTAAAATATAAAACAAACCGTCCGGGAAGAAGTGCAATAGCTTCTTTCCGGGCGGTTTGGCTTCTCCTGCGGGAGAAGCAGTCAGCGGCTTGACCGCTGACTGATGAGGGGCGGTTTTGCCAGCATCACCCCTTTAGGGGATGGCACGGCAGACGCGCCCCTCATCCGACCTTCGGTCACTTTCCCCTGAGTGGGGAAGGCTTTTTTATTCCGGCATCCGTGTTTTTACAAACTCTAAAAACGCCTGGGCGGCAGGGGCGAGGTTCTCACCGCAGGCAAGGCCAATCTCCATCAGCTGGGGCGGGTCCATCGGGCGCTCCACCACGCCGGGGTAGCCGTGCTGGTGGTTGATGGCGTTGTTGACGCTGATGCCCAGCCCCGCCGATACCATGGCGTAGGTCGCCGTGATGTCCATGGTGGAATAGCTCGTGTGCGGCTTGGTCTTGAGCTTATCGAACAGCAGCGTGATATCCGTCTCCATGCCGGGGTAGCTTTCGATGAAGGGCTCGGTTTTCATGCGCTGCACCGGGACGGCGTCCATACCGGCCAGCGGGTTGCTTTTGGGCACCAGTACCAGCAGCTCATCCTGGCGGATGGGCAGCCAGACCGGCAGGCCGTCGCGGCGGCTGATAAGGCAGAAATCCGTGCGGTGGTCCTTGACCATTTCGGCCAGCTCGCTGCTGGTACCGTTGACGATGCGCACTGCCACGCCGGGGTGCCGGGTGCGGAACGCCGCCGTCATCCGGGTGACCCACTCATAATAGCAGTTATACGCCGTGCCGATGACGATGGTGCCGCAGTCTGCGCCGCGCACCTTGGCGGCTGTTTGCTCCAAACGCTCCTGCGCAAAGAGCAGATCGCGCACAGTTGGCAACAGCTGGCGGCATTCCTCGGTGGGCTGCACACCGCTTTTTGCGCGGTACAGCAGCGAAAATCCAAGTTCTTTTTCCAGCGTTGCCACGCTGCGGCTGATGCCTGAAACAGTAACGTCCATCTCATCCGCCGCCGCGCGCAGGCTGCCCCGGTCAATGGCCCTCAACAAAATCTGCCAGCGTTCTGTATCCATGCTCTACCTCTCATGTTGCTATATTTGCAATTTTGTAAAAAATGTGTTTCGTTTTTATCAAGAATAGACCAGAATCACAGTTTTGTCAAGGGCGTACAACAAAAAAGCTTTCTCCCAAGGCGCAGGCAGCCCTTTTATCTTTCCGCCTTTTTCTTCATTCGTTCCAGCAGGGCGGCTTTCTGCTTGTCCCAGCGGGCGTCGGATTCGGGGGTGGCGGGGTCGATGCAGCGGGCAAAGCTCCAATGCAGACCATCGCGGCGGCTGAGCTTGAACCGCAGGTAATAGTGCCCGCAGCATGGGCAGGTCGCCCGGGTGAAATACCCGGTGTTGCCGCGTTTGAGCCAGACCTCGTCATTTTGCAGCGGCGCACCGCATTCGGGGCAGGCGGCCTGGTTCAGTTCCGGCTCATTACGGTAGTCGTCGTGCTCCATCCGGTTCATGAAGAGCTTTACGTCGCGGCCGGTCTTTTCTGCGCCCAGCAGGGCTTCGGTCAGCAGTTCTTCCTCGGTCGGGTAGGTGGCAAGGCCCTCGGCCAGCGGCAGTTTGCGGCAGATCTTGGCCGTGTAAAGCGCATCGTCCAGCGCATTGTGGAATGGCTCCTCCTTCGGGATGCCCAGGCGATCCACAACACTTTCCAGCGTCAGGCCCTCGCCCTCCTTGCGGGGGTAGGCCTGCAAGAAAATACGCTGCAGATCGTACCATTTGTCGGGCCAGTTCTCGTCCAGCCCCACCAAAAACAGGTTTTGTTTCAGCACCGGAACGTCGTCCAGTCCCCATTCGGCCAGCTCGGCGTCCGGCCCGGCCCAGTCCAGGAACTTCTGCAGCCCCTCTTTCATCGGCAGGCCCGCGTCCAAATCCCCCTGGGACAGGCCGGTGACCTTGGCGATATGGTGCTGCAATTTGCGGAAGATGCGCGGGCGCAGGTTGACTTCAAACGTATCCAGCACATCGCCCCGGGCGTTGATGCGCACCGCGCCAATCTGGATGATTTCACCGCGCAGCGTCAATTCTGTGCCGTGATACAGGAAGGTTTTCGGCTGGTAGCCGATGTTCCACTCCAAATCAAAAACAATCAGATTCACGGCTCACGCCTCCTCTAAAATAAATTTTTCCACTGCCAGGCCCACGCCGTCATGATCGTTGTCGGCGGTCTGGTAGTCGGCGGCAGCCTTGACCGGCGGCTGCGCGTTGCCCATGGCGACGCCCATACCCGCCAGGCGTATCATCGGCAGGTCGTTCCAGCCGTCGCCGCAGGCCATCAGGTTGGCGGGCGTCAGGCCCTTGGCCCGCAGCAGGATTTCCAGCGAGGTATCCTTGCCCACGCCCAGGGGCATCGTCTCAATGAAGAACGGTGCGCTGCGGCAGATGGACAGCTTTCCCGCGAACTCCTGCTGCATCAGTTCCTCAACATGGGGCATATCCGCCGGGTCACCGGTAAGCAGCAGCTTGTTGACCGGGTAGGTCACTTCGGCGGGCAGGTTTTCGACCTGGCGCACCGGAATTTTGTTGATGCGGGCTTCCTCTTTTACATAGGCCGCGTCGGCGTCCTCCGTCACGATGCCGTTTTTGTCGTAGGTCAACGGCACAACGTTCCAATAGCGGCTGAAGGTGCAGACCGGCTCGATGAGGTCCGCCGGGAAGGCATGCTGCACCAGTGTCTGGCCGGTCTGGCAGTCGATGATCTTGCCGCCGTTATAGCTTAAAATGCAGCCACCGTATTTTTCCAGTTCCAGCTCTTTGGCCAGCGGCTCAATGCCGACGGTGGGCCGCCCGCTGGCCAGCACAATGCAGACGCCCTTTTGGGCCGCCGCCTGCAAGGCCGCTTTGGTGCGCGGCGTGATGATTTTATCGGAATTGGTCAGCGTACCGTCAAGGTCCAGCGCCAGAACTTTATATTGCATGGTTACTCCCCCGGGATGCAAATTTGCAGATTTGTGTATATTGTACTCTAAAATAGGGGAATATGCAAGACAGTTAAAGTTCCTTGCCTTCCCCCAAGGGGGAAGGCGGCCCCGCAGGGCCGGATGAGGGGCAGCTTTACCGCAATCAAACACAAATGGGCTATAACGGCAAGGTTGCCCCTCATCAGTCCGCTTCGCGGACAGCTTCCCCTGAGGGGGAAGCCTCATCGCAGGAATTAGCCATTTCTAACGTATTGACAAACATTCCTGCGTATGATACACTACCAAAAGCAATAAGGGAGTAGTCAGCGCAGCGGTGGAGCAGCCGCGGCGCAGTTCTGCCAACACAATGAGCCTTGGCTCTGGCTTAACTTTAAACGACGAGACTTATCTGCCCGGTTTTAGGGCGGATAAGTCTTTTTTTATTGTCTGCCCCTGCCAAAACGGAGGAGTAAAACCATGACTTTATTTGACCTGATCCTGATTGCTGTCAGCCTCTCGATGGACGCATTCGCCGTTTCTATCTGCAAGGGCCTGTCCGTTCGCAAGGTGAGCCTGGCCCACGCCCTGACCTGCGGTG
Organism: Gemmiger sp.; assembly: GCF_057431175.1. Taxonomy (NCBI): domain Bacteria; kingdom Bacillati; phylum Bacillota; class Clostridia; order Eubacteriales; family Oscillospiraceae; genus Gemmiger; species Gemmiger sp. Next base: position 12,208 of record NZ_DBMDDV010000033.1, read on the forward strand.
TCTGGTTCGGCGGGTTCCAGTTCTTGATGCCCACGCTGGGCTATTTTCTGGGCGACCGCTTTGCCACGCTGCTGACGAAGTTCGGCCCCTGGGTCGCTTTTGTGCTGCTGGCACTCATCGGCGCAAACATGGTCAAGGAGAGCTTCGGCGGCGATGAGCAGCTGGACGACGACTACTCGGCCAAGGCCATGCTGCCGCTGGCTATTGCCACCAGTATCGATGCTTTTGCCGTCGGCGTCAGCTTTGCCGCTATGCAGGTCGCTATCATTTCGTCCGCTGCGCTCATCGGCATCACCACCTGCCTGCTGTCTGCCATCGGCGTGAAGGTCGGTGCCCTGTTCGGCGACAAGTACCGTGCTCCGGCTGAGAGAATCGGTGGTATCGTGCTGCTTTTGATTGGCGTCAAGACGCTACTGACCGGGTTGGGCGTACTGTAAAATCGGTGTTCCCTGCAGGAGCCCGGCCTGCCGGGCCTGCGGCTTACCCGCAAACGCCCGGACGATCGGGCGGATATGGAATCTGCCCCTACGGCGTAGGGGTCGATGCCCGTCATCAACCCGGAAGCGCTGGGCTTCCGGGAACTTGCGGGCCGCACAGGTGCGGCCCCTACAACTCTGCCAAGACAAAACAAAACCGCTCCTGGGTGTGTGGAGAGATTCCACACACCCAGGAGCGGTTATTTTATGCGGGTCTTATCGCAAAATCAGCTGCCCATTGGCATCCGCATCCACGGTCAGGGTGTCCCCTGCCGCGTGGGCGCCGCCGATGATCTCCTTTGCTATCATCGTTTCGACGTGAGCCTGGATGTACCGCTTCAAGGGGCGGGCGCCGTAAATCGGGTCATAGCCGCCGTCGATGATGGCATCCTTGGCCGCGTCGGTGACGACCAGATTCAGCTGCTTGTCGGCCAGGCGCTTGCGCAGGTCGGCCAGCATCAAATCGACGATGGAGCCGATTTCCTGTTTCGTCAGGCTCTTGTAGTAGACGATATCGTCAAGGCGGTTCAGGAACTCGGGGCGGAACTGCCGCTTGAGCAACTGGTCGATGGCGCTCTTTGCCTCATCAGACAACTCGTTTTTGCCGTTGGCACGGCTCTTTTCCAGATCTTCCAGAATCAGGTCAGAGCCGAGGTTCGACGTCAGGATGATGACGGTGTTCTTGAAGTCCACCGTGCGGCCCTGGCTGTCGGTGATGCGGCCGTCGTCCAGCACCTGCAACAGGATGTTGAACACGTCCGGGTGGGCCTTTTCGACCTCATCAAACAGCACGACGCTGTACGGATGGCGGCGCACGGCCTCGGTCAGTTGGCCGCCCTCCTCATAGCCGACGTATCCCGGAGGCGCACCAATCAGGCGCGAGACGCTGAATTTCTCCATGTACTCGGTCATGTCGATACGGACCATGTTCTTCTCATCGTCAAACAGAGCCTGGGCCAGCGCCTTGGCAAGTTCGGTCTTGCCGACGCCCGTGGGGCCGAGGAACAGGAAGCTGCCGATGGGGCGGTTCGGGTTGGCGATACCCGCGCGGGAACGCAGGATAGCGTCGGAAACCTTCTGCACAGCCTCGTCCTGGCCGATGACCCGCTGATGCAGCGTGTCCGGCAGGCGCAACAGCTTCTCGCGCTCGCCTTCGACGAGTTTCGACACCGGGATACCAGTCCAACGAGCCACGATGCGGGCGATTTCGTCGTCCGTCACACGGTCACGCAGCAGGCTCGATTCCTTCTTCTCCTCGGCGATTTTTTCTTCCTCTTCCAGCTGTTTTTGCAGGGTAGGCAACTTGCCGTACTGCAGCTCGCCGGCCTTGGCGTAATCACCGGTGCGGGTAGCCTTTTCGATTTCAGCCTTGGTGGACTCCACCTCGGCGCGCAGGCTCTGCACCTTATTGACGGCGTTCTTCTCGTTCTCCCACTGGGCTTTTTTGCTGTTGAAGCTGTCGCGCAGCTCGGCCATTTCCTTCTCCAGAGCGACCAGGCGCTGCTTAGACAGTTCGTCGGTTTCCTTCTTTAAAGAGGCTTCCTCGATTTGCAGCTGGGTGATACGATGGTTCATCTCATCCAGTTCAGCGGGCATGGAGTCCAGCTCCGTCTTGACCATGGCGCAGGCTTCATCCACCAGGTCAATGGCCTTATCGGGCAGGAAACGGTCGGTGATATAGCGGTCAGACAGGGTCGCAGCGGCAATCAGCGCGGCGTCCTGAATTTTGACGCCGTGGTAGACCTCGTAGCGTTCCTTCAGACCGCGCAGGATCGAAATGGTATCCTCGACGGTCGGCTCATTGACCATGACCGGCTGGAAACGACGTTCCAGCGCAGGGTCTTTCTCGATATACTCGCGGTACTCGTCCAGCGTGGTTGCACCGATGCAGTGCAGCTCGCCGCGGGCCAGCATGGGTTTGAGCAGGTTGCCCGCGTCCATCGCGCCGTCGGTCTTGCCTGCGCCGACGATGGTGTGCAGTTCATCGATGAAGAGGATGATCTTGCCCTCGGACTTCTTGACCTCGTTCAGAACGCTCTTCAGGCGTTCCTCAAACTCGCCGCGGTATTTTGCACCCGCGACCAGTGCGCCCATGTCCAGGCTGAACACGGTGCGGTCTTTCAGGTTCTCGGGCACATCGCCGCGCACGATACGCTGAGCAAGGCCCTCGGCAATGGCAGTCTTACCGACACCAGCCTCACCGATGAGGACGGGGTTGTTCTTGCGCTTACGGCTCAGGATGCGGATGACGTTGCGGATCTCGCTGTCACGGCCGATGACCGGGTCCAGTTTGTTAGCGCGAGCCATCTCCACAAGGTCCTGGCCGTACTTTTTCAGCGCGTTGTAGGTATCCTCCGGGTTATCACTCGTTACCCGCTGATTGCCACGCACCGTGCTGAGCGTCTGCATAAATTTCTCAGTCGTGATGCCAAAAGTCTTGAAAATTTCGCTGGCAGCCTTGCCCTGTCGCTGCAAAATTCCGAGGAAAACGTGTTCAACGCTGATATATTCATCCTTCATCTGCTTAGCTTGCTGCTCCGCAGCGTTGAGGGCACGGTCCAGGTCGCCGGAGATATAGATTTTCTCCGGGTCGCGGCCGGAGCCGGTCACGCGAGGCAGGGCCTCTACTTTCTGCAAAGCCGCATTGGCAAATGCATTTGCGTCCACACCAAGGGTTTGCAGCATCTGGGGGATCAGGCCGTCCTGCTGCTGGGCCAGCGCCGCCAGCAGGTGTTCCTGCTCGACCGCATTGTTGGAATATTCCACCGCGATGCGCTGTGCAGCCTGCAAAGCCTCGCGGGTTTTCTGTGTCATTTGTTCGATGTTCATAGTGCGTACCTCCTTAGTTGCAGATAGCGCATTGTATTGGCAGTCTAACTTATTAAGTGTTAAGTTTTTTCAGCTTACGAGTCTGCTTTCGCAAATTCTGCGTGTTTTATTTTCTTTAGCACTCTATCAGTTCGACTGCTAATATTGTAGCACATTCGCCCACCATGTCAATAGGAAAATTGCAAACAAATTGTGAAATTGCAGAGAAAATCAATGGAAAAAGCTGGATGAACAGTAGGAGGGCAGCGATAGTTAGATATTTTTCTAAATATCTATTGACAAAGGCAGCCGCAAGGTGTATAGTGGGGGCACAGACAGTTAGACGTTTATCTAATTGTCTGCAAGAAAGGAGCCGACATATTTGGGAGACGTTTTTAAAGCGCTGGCCGACCCGACGCGGCGGCGCATTTTAGAACTGCTGGCACAGGGCGATCTGACTGCCGGGGAGATCGCCGTACATTTTGATATGACAAAGCCGTCCGTCAGCCACCATCTGAACATTTTAAAAAGTGCGGCGCTTATTACCGATGAGCGCCGCGGCCAGAACATTGTGTACAGTGTGAATCTGACCGTATTTCAGGAATTGATGAAGTGGTTTTATGACTGCGGCCTTGTAAAGGGAGACGATAGCAATGAAAAAGAATAAGCTGTTCTGGATTTTAACCGTAATCTGCGTGCTGAATTTTGCCGCGCACCTGTACTTCTACCCCTCCCTGCCGGACATTGTGCCCACCCACTGGGGAGCCAGCGGGCAGGTCAACGGCTGGGGGCCGAAGTCCACCGTCCTGATTCTGGCCGCGCTGCCGTTTGCGATGTTGATTTTGTTTGAGGTCATCCGCAAAGTCGACCCCAAGCACCAGAATTTTGAGAAATTTGGCAAGGTGTGGAACCTGTTTGTGGTGCTGTTCACCGTGATGATGGCTATGTTCAGCTGGCTGAGTGAATTGGCTGTGTTCGGTAAGCTGCCGGACAGCAGCAACATCGTCAGCATTCTGGTCTGCGGCGGCATCGGCGTGTTGTTCATCATCATGGGGAACTTTATGCCGCAGGTCAAGCAGAACTACACCTTCGGTTGCCGCACGCCCTGGGCGCTGAACGACGCGCACAACTGGCAGCGCACCCAGCGCATGGGCGGGTATACCTTTATTGTAATGGGCATTGTGCTTCTGGTGCTTGCTTTCCTGGGCGGCCTGCTGGGCGACATTGCAACGCTGGCTGTGCTGCTGGTTGCTGTTTTAGGCGGCAGTGCGTGGATTTATTTGTACTCGTATTTGGTGTATGTTGGAAAGATGAAGTAAACTTGCCATGCAGGGGCCGGACATGCCGGCCCGGCCGTGTAAGGCAGACAGTTTCCCGTTAGGCTGCGGGCCGCACATATGCGGCCCCTACACCTCTGCCTTACGGTTTGTAGGGGACGGCGGCCTCAACGCCACGCGGGGGGCAATCCCCCTCCCTACCCTACCATAAAACGCAACCCGCGCTTCAAATCGAAGCGCGGGCTGTTTTTTTATTCCCCTAATTCTTTTGCAATGAACTTCGGCACTTCGTTTGGTTCTATGCCCATGACATAGGCGAACTCACTGTGCAGGACGTTCTGGGCGTCGCGCAGGGCGGTGTCCTCATAGGCGGAAAGCTGCTTGCCCTTGGCTCGGCGCAGGGCTTGTTCGGTGCGGATATCCCGCACCATGCGCACCAGCGCGTGCAGATTGCCGCTTTTCAGTGCCTCGCGGTAGGCTAGCTTGCGGGCGCCGGGGTCCGGGTCGTGGTCGGGCAACGGTTCCCGCAGCAGGGCCAGCAGGTCGTCCCGGGTGGGCAATGGGCGCATTCGCTCCAAAAGCGGTGCACTGTCGCAGGGCACACAGATTTTCATACTGGCATCGTAGACCGGTTTTAAGATAAAACAATCGTGGGGCTGGCCGCCCAGCGTGACACGCTTTTGCTCGGCAATCGTGCAGACGCCGCTGGTGCCATAGCTGACCGTATCCCCTGCTTTAAACATGACGCATACTCCTTTTTCTCTCATGAAATGATTTCTTTCCTATACAAGTATACGCCTTTTCGTCAAAAAATGTCATAGGCGATTTGGACAAAAATACCCCGGCGCAGTTTTGTACAAAATGTACGAGATTGCGCCGGGGTTAGGTTTTACTTATACAGATCGACCAGGTTCAGCAGAATTTCCACGCCCTGGTCCATCTTTTCGGCTGTGATGCACTCACACGGGCCGTGGAAGTTGAAGCCGCCTGTGCCGAGGTTCGGGCAGGGCAGGCCCATATAGCTCAGGGTCGCGCCGTCAGTGCCGCCGCGTACCGGGCTTTCGATGGGGTCCAGCCCCGCCGCACGGATGGCCTTGCGGGCGTTCTCCACCAGGTGGAAGTGGGGCTGAATCTTCTCCAGCATATTGTAATAGCTGTCCTTGATGTCCAGTTCCACCGTGCCCGCGCCGTAACGGCCGTTCAGGCAGTCGGCGATGTGCTGCAGCTGCGCCTTGCGGGCGGCAAACTTGGCGGCATCGTGGTCGCGCACGATGTAGCCCAGATGCGCTGTGGTCACGTCACCCTGCATGCTCGTCAGGTGGAAGAAGCCTTCCCTGCCCTCGGTGTGCTCGGGGCGGGAGAAGGCCGGCAATGCGGCGTGGAACTCCATCGCCACATTCTGGGCGTTGATCATCGTGTCCTTGGCACTGCCGGGGTGGACGCTGAAACCGTGGACGGTCACGACCGCGGCGGCGGCGTTGAAGTTCTCATAGCTGATCTCGCCGACGTCCTCGCCATCAACGGTGTAGGCGTAGGCCGCGCCGAAGCCGGGCACATCAAACAGGCTCGCGCCCTCGCCGATTTCCTCATCGGGGGTGAAGCCGATGCAGAGCTTGCCGTGGGGGCGGTTCTCGGCAATGATGCGCTCCAATGCAGTCATGATCTCGGCCACACCGGCCTTATCGTCCGCACCCAGCAGTGTGGAGCCGTCGGTGGTGATGAGGGTCTGGCCCTTCATCGTGCGCAGGAAGGGGAAAACCTCTGGGTCCAGCACCGTGCCGGTGGCGGGCAGGACGACGGCCTCACCGTCGTAATTCTCGTGGATCTGCGGCTGGACATTCTCACCGCTGGCGTCGTCCGCCGTATCCATGTGGGCGATAAAGCCCAGGGGCTTGGCGTTCTCCTGCCCTGGGGTGGCGGGCAGCGTGGCGTAGACATAGCAGTGCTCGTCCACATGGGCATCGGTCAGGCCCAGTTCTTTCAGCTCCTCGACGAGGATTTTGGCCAGGTCAAACTGGCGCAGCGTGCTGGGGTGGGTGCCGCTGTTGGGGTCAGAGGTCGTATGGACCTTTACATATTTTAATAGACGTTCATAGGCGCGCATGGGCGTGTCCTCCTTCAAAAAAGCATTTAATAGCGATTTCTTTGTCATTATACCACAAAAAGCAGCATTTTCCAACCCTGCGGCCTTTTCAAGACGCGATTTTTGTGCTAGAATAAATAAGATTATAAAGGTAAACTGCGCCCTGTGCGCGGTCAAATATAAGGAGGCCATCATGGCAAACAGCATTTTTAAGGATAAGACCCTGCTCATCACCGGCGGCACCGGCAGCTTCGGCCATACCGTGCTCAAGCATTTTCTCTCCACCGATATCGGCGAAATCCGCATTTTCTCCCGCGACGAGAAGAAGCAGGACGATATGCGCCACGAGCTGCAGGCCCAGTACCCTGAGTACGCGGGCAAGGTCAAGTTCTACATCGGCGATGTGCGCAACCCGCAGTCCATCCGGGACGCCATGCCCGGCGTCAACTACATTTTCCACGCAGCGGCGCTGAAACAGGTGCCCAGCTGCGAGTTCTTCCCGATGCAGGCTGTGCAGACGAACATCATCGGCACCGACAATGTGCTGCACGCCGCCATTGACGCGGGCGTTGAGCGTGTCGTCTGCCTGTCCACCGACAAAGCCGCCTACCCCATCAACGCCATGGGCATTTCCAAGGCCATGATGGAGCACGTCATCTTTGCCAACGCCCGCGTGGCGGCCGAGCGCGGCGGCACGACCATCTGCTGCACCCGCTACGGCAACGTCATGTGCAGCCGCGGCAGCGTGATTCCGCTGTTCATCGACCAGATCAAGGCAGGCAACCCCATCACCATCACCGACCCCAACATGACCCGCTTTTTGATGAACCTGGACGAGGCCGTTGACTTGGTCATGTTCGCGTTCGAGCACGCGAACCCGGGCGACCTGTTCATTCAGAAGAGCGACGCTTCCACCATCGGCGACCTGGCCAAGGCTGTGCAGCAGCTGTTCGGCGACACCGGCACGAACATCATCGGCACCCGCCACGGCGAAAAGCTGTTTGAGACGCTGATGACCCGCGAGGAGCGGCTGCGCAGTGAGGATATGGGCGGCTACTACCGCGTCGCCGCCGACAACCGCGACCTGAACTATGATAAGTTCGTCGTGAAGGGCGAGGTCCACACGATGGCCGACGACTCCTACACGAGCCACAACACGAACCGCCTGGACGTGGAGGGCACCGTGAAGAAGATTTTGACTACCGAGTACGTGCAGAACGCCCTGAAAGAGATGGAGGCCGAGAAAAAGGCATGAAAATCCTTGTAACAGGGGCAAAAGGCTTTGTGGGCCGCAACCTCTGCGAAAATTTGAAGAACATCCGCGACGGCAAAAATCGCACTCGCCCGGCGCTGACGATTGAGGAAGTGTTTGAGTACGACCTTGACACGCCGCCCGCAGAGCTGGACCGCTTTTGTGCAGAAGCCGACTTTGTGTTCAACCTGGCGGGCGTCAACCGTCCGAAGGACAACGATGAGTTCATGCAGGGCAACTTTGGCTTTGCTTCCACCCTGCTGGACACGCTCAAATCTCACGGCAACACCTGCCCGGTCATGCTTTCGAGTTCGATACAGGCAACTTTGCTTGGCCGCTATGCGGGCAGCGACTACGGCAAAAGCAAGCTGGCGGGCGAGGAACTGTTCTTCGATTATGCCAAGCAGACCGGCGCGGCGGTATATGTCTACCGCTTCCCGAATTTGTTCGGCAAATGGTGCCGCCCCAACTACAACAGCGCCGTGGCGACGTTCTGCAATAACGTGGCAAACGACCTGTCCATCACGGTGAACGACCGCACCACCGAACTGGAGCTTTTGTACATTGACGATTTGGTCGAGGAAATGCTCGATGCACTGGAAGGCCATCCCCACCGCTGCAATTACGACGGCCTGACGCCTGTTTTTTGTGCAGGGGGCCGCTACTGTGCCGCGCCTGTGACGCACAAGGTTACGTTGGGCGAGATTGTAGACTTGCTGGAAAAGTTCAAGGCACAGCCTGCAACGCTGGTGGTGCCGGAAATTCCGGCGGGCAGTTTTGCGAAGAAGCTGTACTCGACCTATCTTTCCTATCTGCCGAAAGAGAAAGTCATTTTCGATTTGAAGAAAAACGAGGACACCCGCGGCAGCTTTACCGAGCTGCTGAAAACCGAGAGCTGCGGGCAATTCAGCGTGAATATTTCCAAGCCCGGCATCACGAAGGGCCAGCACTGGCACAATACCAAGTGGGAATTTTTCATTGTGGTGGCGGGGCATGGGCTGATTCAGGAGCGCCGCGTCGGCAGTGAGGACGTGCTGGAATTTGAAGTGACCGGCGACAAGCCCCAGGCCATCCATATGCTGCCCGGGTACACCCATAATATCATCAACTTGAGCAAGACGGAAAACCTCGTCACGCTGATGTGGGCGAACGAACCGTTTGACGCACAGAGACCGGATACGTTTTTTGAGAAGGTGTGACACCGCGTTGCAGGGCGCGGCGTCCCCGAACCCCCGGACTGATGCAGGCATCGGCCCCTGCAATGCCATGTGTGGCAGCATTCAACAATACTAAGGGAGGAACCTATGGCTGATTACAGCAATGTTTCTTTTAAAAATAACGGCAAGCTGAAATTGCTGATTATCGTCGGCACGCGGCCGGAAATTATCCGGCTGGCCGCCGTCATCAACAAGACGCGCAAATATTTTGACGTCATCCTGGCCCACACCGGGCAGAACTACGACTACAATTTGAACGGTGTGTTCTTCCATGACCTGGAGCTGGCCGATCCCGAGGTCTACATGGACGCCGTGGGCGCGGATCTGGGCGAGACGATGGGCAACATCATTGCCGAGAGCTACAAGCTGATGGCCGCCATCCGGCCCGACGCCGTGCTGGTGCTGGGCGATACCAACAGCTGCCTGTCTGTCATCGGTGCCAAGCGGCTGCACATTCCCATTTTCCACATGGAAGCCGGCAACCGCTGCAAGGACGAGTGCCTGCCCGAAGAAACGAACCGCCGCATCGTGGATATCATCTCCGACGTGAACATGGCTTACTCCGAGCACGCCCGCCGCTATCTGGCCGACACCGGCCTGCCGAAGGAGCGCACCTATGTGACCGGTTCCCCCATGGCTGAGGTGCTGCACCAGAATCTCGAGAAAATCGAGGCGTCGGACATTCACGCGCGTCTGGGGCTTGAGAAAGGCAAGTACATCCTGCTTTCCGCCCACCGCGAGGAAAATATCGACACCGAGAAAAACTTTACCTCGCTGTTCACCGCCATCAACAAGATGGCCGAAAAGTACGATATGCCGATTCTCTACTCCTGCCATCCGCGCAGCCGCAAGCGACTGGAGCAGAGCGGGTTCCAGCTGGACAAGCGGGTCATTCAGCATGAACCGCTGGGCTTCCACGATTACAACTGTTTGCAGATGAACGCCTTCTGCGTCGTTAGCGACAGCGGCACGCTGCCCGAGGAATCCAGCTTCTTCACCAGCGTCGGGCACCCCTTCCCCGCGGTCTGCATCCGCACCTCCACCGAGCGGCCCGAGGCGCTGGACAAGGCGGACTTTATTCTCGCGGGCATCGACGGCGACCACCTGCTGCAAGCTGTTGACGTGGCCGTCGAAATGAACCGCAACGGCGATTTGGGTACGCCTGTGCCCGACTACACCGACGAGAATGTCTCGGACAAGGTGGTCAAGATCATCCAGAGCTACACCGGCGTTGTAAACAAGATGGTGTGGCGCAAATACTAAAACGACAGGAACACGATACCTATGCGCATACTGGTAGTGACCCAGCATTTCTGGCCGGAAAATTTCCGCATCAATGATATTGTCGAGGGCTTTGTGCAGGACGGCCTCTCCGTGGACGTGCTGTGCGGTCTGCCCAACTATCCCAAAGGCGAATGGTTCGACGGATACAGCGCCGACGGCCCTTTTGAGGAAGTGTACAAGGGTGCGCGGGTGTTCCGGGCGCGGGAGATACCGCGCAAGGGCAACACCGGCAAGACGATTTTTTTGAACTACGTCAGCTGGCCGCTGTATGCGGCAGGGGCGCTGAAACGCCTGCCCGGCGGGTATGATGCGGTTTTCTGCTTTAACACCAGCCCGGTACTGATGTGCTGGCCCGCCATCAAATACGCGAAAAAGCACGGTGTTCCGTTTACAAATTATGTGCTGGACTTGTGGCCGGAGAATCTGTACAGTGTGCTTCCTGTCAAGAACAAGTTTATGCGTTTTGTGGCCCAGGCGGTCAGCGACGGCCTGTACAAGCGGTGCGACCGGCTGATTGCCATGAGCGAGCCACTGCAAGAACGGCTGTGCGCCCGCACCGGGAAAACGGCGGCGGAAGTGGCGGTCATCCCGCAGTACTGCGAGGATTTCTACGCCGTGCCGCAGCCTGATCCAGCGCTGGAAGAACGGTTTGCCGGGCGGTTCAACCTGGTATTTACCGGCACCTTCACCCCTGCGCAGAGCCTGGACATGGTCATTAACGCCGTGCTGGACGCCCGCGCCGCCGGGGCGGAAGCACTGCACCTGCTGCTGGTGGGCGACGGCATGAGCCGCGAGGCCCTGCAAAAGCAGGTGGCTGATTTGCGCGCCGAGGACGCCGTGACATTCTACGGCAGCGTGCCTGCCACCGATGTGCCGAAGTTCACGGCGCTGGCGGACGCGCTGCTGATTTCCCTGTCCGACTCGCCCGATCTTGGGCTGACCGTGCCCGGCAAGCTGGCCAGCTATATGGCCGCCGCCAAGCCGGTGCTGGCCTCAATGAACGGCGCAGGGTATGCGGCAGTAAAAGAGAGCGGCGGCGGGCTGGTCAGCCCGGCCTGTGACCGCAGGGCGCTGGCGGATAATATGCTGGCGCTGTACCGCATGAGTAACGACGAGCGGGCGGCGCTGGGGCAGAAAGCCTACGCGTATTACGCCGCGCACTACCGCCGGGCCGAGCTGCTGAAGCGGTTGGAGGAATTCACGGTGGAAGGAAAATGAGGAAGCCCTCGCAGCCTTGCCGTTACCGCCTCTATCCCACAAAAACGCAACACACCCAAAATTGAGAGGTACACCCATTTTGGATAAAAAAATTCTTGTCATTATCCCCTGCTATAATGAGGAAGACAACATCGTCAACACGGTGGAAAATCTGCGGGCGGTCTGCCCGGAGGTGGACTATCTTGTGGTCAACGACTGCTCCACCGACCGCAGTGCGGAAATTTTGAAAGAGCACCACTATCCCTTCCTCGACCTGCCGGTCAACTTAGGGATAGGTGGCAATGTGCAGTGCGGCTACCTGTATGCCGTACATCATGGCTATGATGTCGCCGTGCAGATGGACGGCGACGGCCAGCACGACCCCGCCTACCTAATGGAGATTGTGCAGCCGGTGCTGAACGGCGAATGCGATATGTGCATCGGCAGCCGTTTTATTAAAAAGGAAGGATTCCAGACCAGCTTTATGCGCCGGGTCGGCATCCGCTGGCTGAGTGGGATGATCTATCTGCTGTGCGGCAAGCGGGTACTGGATGTGACCAGCGGGTTCCGCGCCACCAACGCCGGCATGACCGCGTTTTTCTCCCGGCATTACGCTGCCGATTACCCCGAGCCGGAAGCCATTCTGGCTGCCAGCCTGGCGGGCTACCATGTGGGCGAGGCCCCGGTCATCATGCGGGAGCGACAGGGCGGCGTGTCCAGCATCCACAGCTTCAAGAGTGCCTACTACATGATCAAAGTCACGCTGGCGCTCATCATTGACCGACTGTCCATCCGCAAGGAGAAAGGGGGCTGCGCATGACCGCACACTTGCAGCTGTTTATGATTCTGGGCGCAGTGGTGCTGCTGCTCATCATCTTTGCCCTTTTAAAGCGCGGGCTGATGAGCGTAAAGTACAGCCTGCTGTGGCTGCTGCTGGCCGTGGGGCTGGTAATTGCCGCGGCGTTTCCCTATGTGGTGTATGTTCTGCGGGACCTGCTGGACATTGAAATGCCGGTCAACCTGGTATTTTTGCTGATGTTCTGCTTTGTACTGGTGGTACTGCTGTCCTTGAGCATTGCCATCAGCCAGCTGGCCGACAAGTGCAAGCGGCTGACCCAGGCGAACGCGATTCTGGAAAAGCGTGTCCGCGACCTGGAAGATACCCTGAAGAAATAACCCTGCGGCGAAACGGAGAGAGGAATCATGACAATAACCTGGGAGCAAATCCTCGCCTTTTTGTGCGAGGATCAGTCAATGGCGATCACCTCGCTGTTGTTTCTTGCCTTTTTTGCGGCGGTGGCACTCATCAACTATGCCCTGCCCCGCGTGCTGCGGCCGTATTTTCTGCTGATCGCCAGCTACGGCTTCTTCTGCTATGACCCGGTCAACCGCCCGCTGGTCTGGGTCATTGCCGCCGCTACGGTCGTTACCTGGCTGTGCGGGCTTATCATCGGCAAGGTCAAAAACAAGGCCGTGCGGGTGCTGGCCCTACTGGTCTCGGTAGGGTTCGGCATCGGTATTTTGATTTACTACAAATACTGGAACCTGCTGGCGGATTCTCTGGGCGGCAGCTTCCTCTCCCACCGGGAGAATCTGCTGGCCCCCCTGGGCCTCAGCTACTTCACCTTTGCGGCCATGAGCTACACCATCGATGTGTTCAAGCGCCGTTGCCGGGTCGAAACGAACCCGCTGCACTATGCGCTGTTCGTCAGCTTCTTCCCCACGCTCATCAACGGCCCCATCGAGCGTTACCCCCAGATGCGGCCGCAGATTCAAAAGAGCCGCCGGTTCAGCTATGGCCGCTGCGCAGGCGGCGCATTCCGTATGCTGTGGGGCTACACAAAAAAAATGGTCATCGCCGACAACCTGAGCCAGTATGTCTCGCTGGTCTACGGTGATGTTTCCGGCATAAGCGGCCCGAATCTCGTTGCCGCCACCGTGCTGTTCGCCGTGCAGCTGTACATGGATTTCTCCGGCTGCTGTGATATCGCCCTGGGCGCGGCGCGTATCCTGGGGTACGACCTGATCGAAAACTTCCAGTCCCCCTTTGAGGCCCGCACCTTCAACGATTTCTGGCGGCGGTGGCATATCTCGATGACCAGCTGGTTCCGGGATTACGTCTACTTCAGCCTGGGCGGCAGCCGGTGCGCACCATGGCGGCACTACTTAAACATCGTCATCGTCTTTGTCTGCTCCGGCCTGTGGCACGGCGCGGACTGGCGCTACTTGGCCTGGGGCCTGTTCACCGGCATTCTGGCGGCCTTCGGCGTCATGACGGCCAAACTGCGCCGCCGCATCAATCGCTGGAATCCGCTCTACCGCATGGGCTGGTTCAAGGCACTGTGGCAGACGATTGTCACGGACGGGCTGTTTTGCCTGACGCTGGTGTTCTTTGCATCGGCCATCTATAATACCGACCCCTTCGCCGTCTACGGTTCGCTCCTGCAGGGCTGGGATGGCCTGTCTGGCTCCTGGGCACAGGTGTCTAACCTGATTTACAGCAGCGGCATTGATGGCCGTCTGCCGGTGGCGCTGTTGTTCGGCTGCTTTGTCGTTTTTGCGGCAGAGCACGGTGGCCGCAGCGTCGCCAAATGGATTCGCCAGCAGGTCTGGCCGCTGCGCTGGACGCTCTACTACGGCGCGGCTGCGGCGATCTTGTTCTTCGCCGCGTTCGGTCAGTCGGCGTTCATCTACCAGCAATACTAAGGAAAGGCGGTGTATGTTATGCCCAAGTCCCCTACCCCGATCCCCGCACCGCCGGTCAAAATCCAGCGCGGTGCCCCCAGTCGCGCCCCGGCCAAAAAGCGCCGCCGCAAGAAAAAGCGCAACCCCTTCCTCTGGTTTTTGCAGGGGCTTGTCCGCCGCATCTACTTTGGCCTGAAAACCGGGTTCAAGTTCCTGCTGTTGGTGCCGGTGCTTGTGTTTATGGTGGCGTTCAGCTATAACGTCGACCGCAGCGGCCTGTTCCAGGGTGCGCTGGCCCCCCGCCGCATCGTGGATTTGATGCTGCAAGGGTACGATGTAACAAACTTCGAGCAGATGGACGAGCGCCAGGTGGTACAGTTGTATGCACAGGATGTGCCCGAGACGCCCGAGGCTATCGGTATTGGCTCCAGCCGCGTTTTGCAGTTCAACCGCGAGAACACCGGCGTGGAGAGCTTCTTCAACATGGGCGTCACCGGCGCGGATGTGCGTGACAATATGACGAGCTACTACAAAATGGTCACCTACGGCAAAGCGCCAAAGGTGCTATTGTGGAGCCTGGATCCCTGGGTCTTTTACGGCAGCGAGGCCGCCTTTGACGCCCGTGCTGACGCCGATTTGTACAATGAATTTTTGACAAAAGTCCTGAACGTACCCACCGACTATGAAGAGCCGAACCAGGTCGAGCTGTGGAAAGCCCTTGCCGACCCGGCATACTTCCAGGGCAACGTGGACTATTATTTCAAGAACCGCGGCCAGGCCACCGTCACCGACGACGAAGGCAACACCATCGAGTTTAACCCGGTGGAGGGCGACCCCTACAACCAGCCCACGAGCATCAAGCGGTCTGACGGCAGCGTTTTGTACGATGTAGCGTTCCGCAGCCAGACTGAAGACCAGATCCGCACGCTGGCTGCCGAAGCCTGCATGAGCTTCAACAGCGT
This sequence comes from Gemmiger sp., assembly GCF_057431175.1. Lineage (NCBI taxonomy): Bacteria > Bacillati > Bacillota > Clostridia > Eubacteriales > Oscillospiraceae > Gemmiger > Gemmiger sp. Next base: position 27,449 of record NZ_DBMDDV010000033.1, read on the forward strand.
ACATATGGAAGGCTTTGACGAGATGAGCCAGACCCAGATTCAGGCGTTTGACTCCTTCATCAAATACGCCCAGTCTCAGGGCACCACGGTCGTTTTGGTGCTGTCGCCGTGGCATCCCTATCTGTACGGTTACCTGCTGACCGAGCCGGAGATGCACAAGGGTTTCTTCCAGGTAGAAAACTGGCTGCGCCAGTACTGCGCCGACAACAATATTCCGCTGTACGGCAGCTATGACCCCGCATGTATCGAGGGCTTGCAGGAAACGGATTTCTTCGACGGTCTGCACTGCGGCGGCACCGGCATTGCCCAGTTCTTCCCCGGTATCCCACAGGCATTGGCCGATTTGCAGAACGGTACACTGGCGAACCCGCTGGACGTACACCCCCGCACCAGTCTTGAGGACCCCAACGCGCAACCCGCCGAGGGCGAGACCCCCGACGGAGAGACACCTACACAGGAGGGATGATCTATGGCATTCATCGAGATCGGTTTTAACGCAAAGCGACCGCTGGTTCTGGGCCGCGGCGGCTTTGGCACCCAGCTGAACGACTGGCTGATGGACGAAGGCTGGGGCAGCGCGGACTTTTTGGACGACAACGCCCCCGGCGCCGTGGGCGGCCTGCGGGACTACGTTGACCCCGCGATTTTGAAACGCGGCCGCCCCGCCTTTGTGGCGCTGGGTGACAACGCCCTGCGGGTAGAACTGCTGCAAAAGCTGGCCGCTGCCGGGTACGCGACGCCAGTCTTTATCAGTGATGCCGCGTCGGTCAGCCCCAGCGCCGTGCTGGAGCCGGGCTGCATCATCCTGCCGCAGGCCTACGTGGGTGCAGACGCGCACCTGGGCGTGGGCTGCATCGTGAACGCCGGGGCCATCGTGGACCACAACGCCCAACTGGGTCGCGGCGTACACGTGGCACCGGGCGGCATCGTCAAGGCCGGGGCAGAGGTTGCCGAGTTCGCCAAGGTGGACTCCGGCGAGATCATCCGCTCCCCCTGGGAGAGCAAATGACCCAGCGCCGCGATTATATTGACGAGCTGAAGGGCCTGGGTATCCTGCTGGTGGTGTTCGGCCATTTTATGGAACAGTACCGCATGGGATATTCCTTCGTCAGTGCGTCATTTTTCTGTATCTATGCGTTTCACATGGCGCTGTTCTGCACCTGCAGCGGGCTGGTGGCGCGGTTCCATCCGCGCAAGCTGGTCACGCAGCAGCTATGGCTGTATCTGGTGGGGCAGGTCATCATGTTTGTGTTCCGCGCGGCGGTGCTGCGGGAAAATTTTGCCGAGAGCGGCGGCGCACTGGCCGCGCTGCTGCTGCCCTGGCGGCATATGTGGTACCTGTACGCGCTGGTGTTCTGGCACCTGACGCTGCCGGTTTTGTGCTGGCTGCGGGACCGCTGGCGGCTGCCCGGGGCCTGCCTGGGGCTGGCGCTTGCCGTGGGGCTGGCGTTTGCGGGCGGCCTGGTGGAGTGGCCGTTCACGCTGGTACGCGTGGTAGCGTTCTATCCGTTCTACGCTTTTGGAGTGCTGTTCCGCCCCCAACTGGATGCCCTGGCTACCGCAGCGGCGGAAAAGTGCAGCCTGCGGCGGGCGGCCCTGGCCGCGCTGTTGGTGGGGTATGGCGCGTATTTCCTGCGCGTGCTGCTGGCTGACCCGATTTTGGACAACAGCCCACAGCTGTTCCATGATGTGAGTTATGCGGACGGCGACACGGTGGGCTACCGCGTTGTGTTCTACCTGGCGGGCATCCTGACCACAGCTGCACTGGCGGTGGTGTTCAGCAGCCGCCACCGGCTGGAAGGGCTGGGGCGGCACACGCTGGCGATTTACCTTTTACATATGCCGATTCTGGCGGCACTGATCGAGTTCAAGTTCTACGACTTAATGCGCGGCAAGCCGCTGGCAGTGGTGGTGCTCTGGTTTACCCTGCTGGCCTGTGCCACGCTGGCCCTGCTGAACTGGCAGCCCGTGCAGACCGCGTTTGACAAGCTGGCAAATTGCTGGTATAAAAGGAAATAAGTAAGGGCGGCAGTCCCCGTGGGAAGGGGGTTGCCGTTTTTGTTGTATGGCGGCGCCTGCGACGCCCCACGGTCGGATGCAAGCATCCCCCTACGCTCCACCTTACACGAGCGGGCCGGGCATACCCGGCCCCTGCAATTATGCTTGACAACGCCACTACTTTGCATTACAATATAGGTACAGAACATTGCATTGCAAGGTAGTCAGGAGGTGGTATCGTGTTCGACCAGGCACAGCTGCGCAAGGGCACGCTGGAAGGCTGCATTTTGCAGATCATATCCCGGGAGCCAACCTATGGCTACGCCATCGCCGCTACCCTGCGGGACAGCGGCTTTTCCGCCGTAACCGAGGGCACACTCTATCCCCTGCTGCTGCGGCTGGAACGCAAGGGCCTGATTGCTGCCGAGTACCGCGCGGGATCCGGCGGGCCGAGCCGCAAATACTACCGCCTGACCCCCGATGGGGTGCAGTATCTTTCCGAATTTGCGGCCGCCTGGCAGGAGGCCAGCGACACTGTGAACCGCATTTTGCACGACAAGGAGGGCTGAACCGTGAAAACCATCCGCAGCGAGTACCGCGAACTGAAAAAGGAAAATGACCTGATTTTCTCGACACTGGCCGAGTATGACCGTGACACCATCACGGAAATCATCAGCGTGGTGGACAACACACGCGGCATCGGATATGAGGTCGAACTGGTGCGCAAAGATCTGATTGCCATGGCGGCACAGGCCGAGGCCCGGCGCGACTATCTGCCGTCGGTCATCGGGGACGTAGATGTTTTTAAACGGAATCTGCTGGCAAGCATGCCCAAGCCGAAGTTTGCGGATTACATGGCAGACAGCCTTGTGTGGCTGTGCTCGTTTGCGTTGGCCTCCGCCGCGACCTATACGGTGATGGGCCGCCCGTGGGACTGCTATTATGACGCGGTCTGGCTTGTGCTCTGCATTGCCATTATGATGCCCAGTGCGTGGCTGCTGCAGCGCATTGTCCCCGCCGAGTGGGCGGCCTCTACCGAAAAAGGTGTGCGGTACGGCGCTATTACAGCCGCTATGATGCTTTTGTGGTTCGTGGAGTTTTGGTTCGTCGACAAATGGATCACGCCGCTGCTGCCCGCGGTGGGCCTGCCCAACCTTGCGGCAGTCATCCTGTTCGGCGCGGCACTGGCAACGCTGCTTATCTGGCGCAACCACCGCCGCAACGAGCTTGCCGAAAAACGGCCCTGGCGGGATGTGATGGAGAAATAAAAGTGTCCCCCGATGGTGCGGAACCATCGGGGGACGCTTTGCCTTCCCCTGCGGGGGAAGGTGGCCGAACGCAGTGAGGTCGGATGAGGGGCGAGCTTTCCGCAATTGCCCATAAACGGGTTGCTGCGGGAAGGTCGCCCCTCATCAGTCACCTTCGGTGACAGCTTCCCCCGCGGGGGGAAGCCTTTTAAATATGCTCCAAAATCTTGTTGCCCATCTCGGTGCAGCCTACCCTGGTGCAGCCGGGAGCCATCATGTCGGCGGTGCGGTAGCCTTCGTCGAGAACAGCGTTGACAGCCGCCTCGATCTCGTCGGCCTCGGCGGGCATATCGAAGCTGTACCGCAGCATCATGGCCGCGGAGAGGATGCAGGCAATCGGGTTGACGACGTCCTGCCCGGCAATATCGGGCGCAGAGCCGTGGATCGGCTCATACAGGCCGCAGGTCCCCTGCCCCAGTGAGGAGGACGGCACCATGCCGATGGAACCGGTCACTTCGCTGGCTTCGTCAGAGAGGATATCGCCGAACATATTTTCGGTGACGATGACGTCAAACTGGGCGGGATTCTTGCAGATCTGCATAGCGCAGTTGTCCACAAACATTTCACTGTACTCGACCTCGGGGTACTCGACCTGCAGACGATGCATGACGGCGCGCCACAGGCGGCTGGTGTCCAGCACGTTCGCCTTGTCCACGCAGGTCAGCTTTTTGCGGCGCTTCATGGCCGTCTCAAAGCCGATGCGGCCGATGCGCTCAATTTCATGTTCGGCGTAGGGCATCACGTCGATGGCGACCTTCTCGCCGTTTTCCTCAATCGTCTTATGCTCGCCAAAGTAGACGCCGCCAATCAGCTCACGCACGACGATAAAGTCAATGCCCTTGTCCACAATGGACTTTTTCAGCGGGGAGGCATCCGCCAACTGGGGCCAGATCTTGGCCGGGCGGTTGTTGGCATACAATCCCATGCCGGAACGCAGGCGCAGCAGGCCCTTCTCAGGGCGCTGGTCGCCGGGCAGGCCCTCCCACTTGGGGCCGCCGATGGCCCCCAGCAGGACGCTGTCGGCGTTCTTGCACTTTTCCAGTTCCGCAGCGGGCAGCGGGTCGCCGAATTTATCAATGGCCTCGCCGCCCATGTAGGCGCGGGTATACGTAAACGTATGGCCGTGCTTTTCTGCAATTTTATCCAGCACGCGCACCGCCTGGGTCACGATCTCCGGGCTGGAACAGTCGCCGTAGATCAGAGTGATGTTTTTCTGCATAGTTCTGTTCTCCCTCTCGTTGCTATTGTAGGGGCGGGACATGTCCCGCCCTCAGCCTTTCCATCACAGCACTTTTGCCGTAAAACCGCGGGCCGGGCATGCCCGGCCCCTACAGGGCATCA
>NZ_DBMDDV010000034.1:0-30437 GCF_057431175.1 Gemmiger sp.
CTCGCCGTTGCCGTAGAAATCGAACCGGGCGCTGCCGATGCCCTGCGCTGCCAGAGCGCGGGACAGATGGGTGTACATGGACTTGTAGCCGCTGCAGCTGCCGGCAAAGCCGTGCAGATGCACCACAAAGGGTACCTTGCCCTCGGTGTCGGGCAGGGTCACGATGCCGCGCAGGGTGTGGCCATTGCGGTTTTTAAACTGAACCTGTAAGATCTTCATGGTTTACTTGCTCTCCTTTGCGGCGCGGCGAGCCTTCAGCTCGGTCAGCATCTCAGCAGTCTTCTGCTTGGTCAGGGGGTAGACGAAGAACAGGATGGCAACTGCAATGCCGTAGCCCAGGAAGTAGACGCCGGTGTAGCTCTTCCAGATGGCGTTCACAACGCCTGCGGTCTGCACAGCGCCTGCGGTAACGTTGTAGCCGATGGCACCCAGCACAAAGCTGGACAGGCTGCCGGAAATAGCGCTTGCAAGCTTGCGGAAGAAGGAGTAGGTGGAGTAAACGATGCCCTCGTTGCGTTCGCCGGTCTGCAGCTCATGGTAGTCGATGGCGTCGTTGACCATAGCCCAGATCAGCACCTGCATGCCGGAAGCGCCCAGATAGCAGATACCGTTGATGACGATGAAGGCCACAGGGTTGTGGACGGGGAAGAAGAACAGGATGCCGAACACGATGGCGGCAAAGCCTGCGCCCATGCAGCACCACTCCTTCTTGCCGAACTTGTTGGCCAGAGGCTGGGTGATGGCAAAGGACAGCACAGCGTACAGCACGCTCAGCATACCGGAGACAGCCTGAATTTTAACGTTGCCGAAGAAGTCCTTATACAGGTAGGTGTTCAGACCGTTGACCACGGAAGCACCGATCATGCCGGTCAGGCTGAAGAACATAACGCCCAGCAGAGCCTTATTGTGAGAGATCTCCTTGAGCACATGCAGGTAGTTCAGCTTTTCGCCCTGCGGACGCTCGGGCACTTCCACGCGCTCCTTGCACCACACGCAGGTGATCTGCAGGCACAGCAGACCCAGCAGAGCGCAGATGCAGGCCAGCATCAGGAAGCGGCCGGCCACGGGCTTGTTGTCCACATACAGGAACAGGGGGCCGATCATGACCATGACGGTCATGAAGATGGTGCCGCCAAGGCTGCGGTAGCGGGACAGTGCGGTGCGCTGGCTGACATCATCGGTCATCACGCTGGACAGGGTGCCGAAGGGCACGTTGACGCAGGTGTACAGCGCCTCGTACAGAACGTAGGTGACGAACATGTAGGCCAGACGCAGGCCGTAGTTGATATTGCCTACATTGACAAAGCCAAGTATGCACAGCACTGCCATGGGGAAGGAGAAGGCGCGGATCCACGGGATGAACTTGCCGCCCTTGGTGGCCTTACGGGAGTCCACGATGGCACCGATGATGGGGTCATTCACGGCGTCCCAGATCTTGGTGATCAGCAGCAGGATACCCACGTGGAAGGGGTTGACCTGCAGGATCAGGGTGTAGAAGATCGACAGATACATGGCGCGGTACTGCTCGGTGAAGCAGCAGCCCAGATCACCCAGCGTATAGCCGATCTTGTCCTTCATGGAGAAGGGGCGGATGGTCTTTTTCTGGTCCATTGTGTTTTATCCTCCTTAAAAACAGTGAAACCACGAGACTTTTCGCACAAGTCTCTTTTCTACATTTACATTATACGTTAATTTTTCATCAATGCATATCCAAAAAATGATTGAAAACTATCGCAAATTGATGTATTATGCAATTATAACAGTTGTACTTTTCTGTTGTGTACAACAATTTGTTACATATGACAGTTTTATGGAGAACTTTTTGGTGAATTATACAGTCAAGCGTTACCTTTTTGAGCAGAGCGCCGTCCGGGAATTTTATTCCGGCGCGTATTATGATTTGTTTCTGGTCATGCGGGGCAGCGGTGTGTTCCGGTGCAGCGAGGTGGTGCTGCCCGCACAGCAGCAGAATCTCATCATCTTCAAGCCCGGTCAGGGCGGCAGACTGGAATACGCCGGTGCTTACGGCCCGCTGGAACTTATTCGGGTGCAGCTGTCCCCCCAGACGCTGGCGCAGCTTTCGGACGCAGATACCGACCTTGAAAAAAGCTTCAACGTGGTGCCCTTCCGGCAGGTGGCTGTGCGCCCGGACAGCCAGATCTATATGCTGCTGAAAAACCTTGCCCGGAAGCTGCTGATGCTCCCGCAGGAGCGCACCCAGTTCGGTGCAGCGGTGTTCGAGCACGGTATTTTGCAAATGTTTGTGGTGCTGGCGCTGCGTGCCTGCATCCATGCGGAGTTCCACACCGCATCGGTCAGCCGCTACCACCTGATGCTGGACGAGGTGTTTTTGTTTATTCAGGCGCACCTTACCGAGGAACTGACGCTGGAGCGGCTGGAAAAGGAGTTTTTCGTCTCCCGGGAACATATTGCCCGGGAATTCAAACGCCAGACCGGGCAGACGGTGCACCGCTATATCGTAAAGGCGCGGTTAGACCGCTGCTGCACCCTCATCGAGCAGGGGCTGCCCATCACCGAGGTGTACAAGACCAGCGGCTTTGGCGGTTACAACCACTTTTTCCGCGCCTTTAAAAAGGAGTACGGCATGACCCCCAAGGAGTACTTCCACACCACCCGGCAGGACGCCCGGGGATGAATCCGGCAAAAGCAGCGCCGTCTGCGCCTGTGAAAAAAGCCGCCCGGGAAGATCCGCAGATCCTCCCGGGCGGCTTGCTTATCCTATTTTTTTTCTTTTACTTGCGGTGGGTGAGGCAGAAGACGCACAAGGGGATTGCAAACAACATGGCATAGTGGTATACTAATCTTGCAGTGATATAAGTCAAACTTGTCACAGTCGGACAAAAAGGCTTGTAAGCCGACAAAAAATGTCGGCGTTGCAGGCCTTTCTTTTTTTGCGAAAAATCAAAAGCAGAGGGATGCAATGATTCTTGAAACGATTGCGGCTGTCAATACGGCGGTCAACAACTTTGTGTGGGGCATACCGGCTATGGTGTGCATCATCGGCGTGGGGCTTCTGCTCAGCGTGCGCACGCACTTTTTGCAGATACGAAAGTTTCCATATGCCATCAAAACGACAATCGGGCGTATGTTCCGAAAAAAAGATGCCTCCGACGGTACGATGACGCCGTTTCAAGCGGTGTGCACGGCGTTGGCGGGCACGGTGGGTACCGGCAACATTGCGGGTGTTGCGGGCGCTATCGCCATTGGCGGCCCGGGCGCGGTGTTTTGGATGTGGTGTTCGGCGGTCCTGGGCATGTGTACTAAATTTGCCGAGGTCACGCTGGCAGTCCACTACCGGGAGCGCAGCGCCGCCGGGGAGTGGGTCGGCGGCCCGATGTACTATATCAAAAACGGCCTGGGCAGGCATTGGCAGTTTTTGGCGGTGCTCTACTCGCTGTTCGGTGTGCTGACGGTGTTCGGCACCGGCAACGCGACGCAGGTCAACACCATTGTGGCCGCCATTGACACGGCCCTGACGGAGTTCAACGTTGTGAGCGGCAGTGCGCTGTCCACCTTGAATCTCGTCGTTGGCATCATCGTTGCTATGCTGGTGGCCATGGTGCTGCTGGGAGGCATCAAGCGCATTGGCAGCGTCAGCGAACGCCTTGTGCCGTTCATGGCGCTGTTCTACATCGTGCTGTCAGTGGGCGTTGTCATCCTGAACATCCAGCGCTTTCCGGCGGTCATCGAGGCCATCTTCGCGGGGGCCTTCAACCCGGCGGCCTTCACCGGCGGCGTCATCGGAAGTCTCTTCGTCAGTATGCAGAAGGGTGTCTCCCGCGGTATCTTCTCCAATGAGGCGGGCCTTGGCACCGGCTCCATTGCCCATGCCTGTGCCGACACGAAAAAGCCGGTCAAGCAGGGTGTGTTCGGCATCTTTGAGGTTTTTGCCGACACCATCGTCATCTGCACGCTGACGGCCATGGTCATCCTGTGCAGCGGTGTCCCTGTCAACTACGGCGCGGCGGCCGGTGCCGAGTTGACGATCTCCGGCTTCACCACCACCTACGGCGGCTGGGCGTCCATCTTCACGGCGGTGGCGCTGTGCTGCTTTGCGTTCTCCACCATCATTGGCTGGGGCCTGTACGGCTCGCGCTTCATCGCGTTTTTGTGCCGCAGCGACAAGGTTGTGCGCCCCTTCTTTGTGGTGTACTCCTTCGTGTCCATCCTGGGTGCAACGGTCGATCTGGGGCTGCTGTGGAGCATTGCCGATACCTTCAACGGCCTTATGAGCATCCCGAACCTCATTGCGCTGCTCCTGCTGTCCGGCACGGTGGTCGAACTGACCAAGGACTATTTTGCGAAAGAAAAGGTGTAAAAAATGTTTATTGGAACCTGGTGGTCTCTGATGCCGCCTATCATCGCCATCCTGCTGGCGCTGCTGACGAAAGAAGTTTACCTCTCGCTGTTTGCGGGCTGTGCGCTGGGGGCGCTGCTGGTGGCGGAGTTCCACCCTTGGCTGGCATTTGACACGCTGTTCAACACGATGATCAACAGCGTTGACTTCTCGATTCTGATGTTCATGATCCTGCTGGGCATGGTCGTCATGCTGATGCAGGAATCCGGCGGTACGCGCGCCTACGGCGAGTGGGCGGCAAAGAAACTCAAGAGCAAGCGGGCTACCTTGGTGGCAACGTCGCTGCTGGGGGCGCTGATCTTCGTGGACGACTACTTTAACTGTCTGACCGTCGGCTCGGTCATGCGCCCGGTCACGGACAAATACAAAGTTTCTCGCGCAAAGCTGGCCTACCTCATCGATGCTACCGCTGCACCGGTCTGCATCATTGCGCCGATTTCCTCCTGGGCGGCAGCAGTCAACTCCTACGTCCCGGCGGGCAGCGCCATGTCCGGGTTTGAAATGTTCGTGCGCACGATACCGTTCAACCTCTATGCGCTGCTGACGCTCTACATGGTGTTCTTCATCTCGCTGGTCGGGTTTGACTTCGGCCTGATGAAAAAGCATGAGCGCAACGCCGCCAATGGCGACCTCTTCACCTCGGGCGGGGAGGCATTCCAAAACCAGGAGACACACGACCCCACAGAGGGCGGCAAATACGCCAAGGGCAAGGTCATTGACCTGATTGCGCCGATGATCGTGATGATTGCAACGGCCATCGGGGCTATGATCTGGACTGGCTACCTGAACGGCGGCACGAACCTTGTGGAGGATTTCGCCAACTGCTCCTCGTCGGAGTCGCTGGTCTTTGCGGGGCTTATCACGGTGGGGTTCCTGCTGGTGCTCTATCTGCCGCGCCGGGTCATCGGGTTCAAAGATTTCATGAACTCTGTGCCCGAGGGCGGCAAGCTGATGATGCCCGCTATCCTGATTCTGGTGCTGGCTTGGACGCTGAAAGGCATGACTGACGCGCTGGGCATCGGCGATTTTGTGCGCCAGGCCGTCAGCCTGAACGCCGGGCTGATGCGGTTTGTGCCGCTGTTGATTTTCTGCATTGCCATCTTCATTGCGTTTTCCTCCGGCACCAGCTGGGGCACGTTTGCCATTCTGGTGCCCATCGTTGTCAATATGTTCAGCGAGACAGACCCCAACATGATGATCGTGGCCGTAGCCGCCGTGCTGGCGGGCGCTGTCTGCGGCGACCATATCTCGCCAATCTCCGACACCACCATCATGTCCAGTTCCGGCGCACAGTCCAACCACATCAACCACGTGCAGACCCAGATGCAGTACGCCATGGTCGTGGTGGCTGCCTGCGTGCCCGGCTACCTGATTGCGGGCTTTACCGAGAACTGGCTGCTCACCTTGGCCGCGTCCCTCGTCATCCTGACTGTGATGCTTCTCTGGCTGCGCAAGCGCAGTTTAGCTGAATGAAAAAAGCAGTGCTTTCAAAATTGAAGGCACTGCTTTTTTATTCTGCGTGCCCGGGCGGATTCCATATCCGCCCGGGCCGTCTTATTTCAACGTTCCATCAACGACCTGCTGGTAATACCACGGCTTCTCGGCGTGGAACACCCGCCCGGCCAGGTGGGCAAAACGCGGGTCGGAAATCTGTGCAGGGAAGCGCAGCTCCCACGCGCAGAGGGCTTGATACTTGAACCGCAGCTCCCGGTTGGCGGTGTTGCTGCCGTACTTGGAATCGCCTAAGATCGGGCAGCCGATGTGTGCGAGGTGCGCCCGGATCTGGTGGGTGCGCCCAGTCACAAGCTCGACCTCCAACAGGGCCAGCCGTCCGCTGACGGCCAGCGTCTCATACCCGGTGATGACTTCCTTCGCGCCGCCTGCGGTCGTGTCGGTAATGCGCACAATGCCGCGCTCGGCGTCCTTCAAAAGGTAATCCCGCAGCAGGGCGGCGGGCGGGTTCGGGCGACCGAACGTCACGCAGAGATACCGCTTTTCAATGTCCCGTGCCTTGATGGCAGCGGTCAAAAATGCCTCGGCGGCGTTGTTTTTTGCCAGCAGCACCAGGCCGCTGGTGCCGGTGTCCAGTCGGTGGCAGAGCACCGCGTGGGTGGCCTTGCCCTCGGAGGCCAGCTTTGCCTGCACGCGGCGAATCAGCGTGTCGGTGTCCGGCCCATCCACCGCAATGCCTGCGGGTTTGCTGGCAATGATAATATCGTCGTCCTCATACACAAATACGGCGGCGGGGGTGGGGCGGTTTTCCAGCTGCTCATCGGTCAAAAATAGTTTGATTGTGTCGCCGTTCTGTACCCGGGTCGAAAGCGGCTGCCTTTTGCCGTTCAGCTTGATCTTATTTTCGCGCAGGGCCTTGTTCAGCCGCCCCATGCCTAAGGCGGGGAACTGATCCATCAGGTATTTATCCAGCCGCACCGGCAGCAGGCTTTTCACGTGCAGTTCTTTCATTTTGTTGTCAGCTCCTCATTCCACAAAATCGTGGCATCGTCAATTTCCAGCGTAACCATCAGCCAACCGGCGTCATGGTTGTCCACTTCCAGTATCGGGTATTCGCGGCCCCCGGCACACAGGTATGCAGCACCGTCCAGCTTTGCGCGGGCAAAGGGAGAGTCCATAAAGCAGACTGTCTTTTTGGTGGAATCCAGCACACCGCGGTTCCACAAAGCGTCGGTGTAATCCGCCAGCCGCAGGGGATAGTTTTCATCGTAGGGCGTGCAGAGCGCATCAAAAGTCTTGCCTTGCAGCCCCGGCGCGATAACGTACCAGCTGGCCGTGCCGTCGGTACTTGTCACCCGGCCGCACCAGGCGGCATCTTTTACCGGCTCAACGGCTTGCAAAAATGCGCCTTCGGTCGCAAATAAATAGAGAGTATCATTCTGCAAATCGCCGTTCGCCAGCGCATCCAGCGCGGTCTGCCGCTCGGCGGCAAGGGCGGTTTCATCATAGCGGGCGGCGAAGGGGTCGTTCGTGGTCATGTCGTTGTCGGCGGCCCACAGCGCCAGGTGCAGGCTGTCGGCCTGCATCCCTTCCACGGATTCAAGGTGTGCGTACCGCCCGGAGGCTGTCTGCCAGAAGCTGCTTTGCATCTCGGTAGGAAAAGCGTCCGCCGTTTGCGCGTCCCGCATGGCATCGTGCCGCTGGATGAGCGCGGGGCTTACATCCCACAGCTGCACCATTGCAAACATGGCCACCCAGACTGCTGCCTGGGGCAGCCGTGCCAGCCCGGTGAACGCCGCCAAAACCAGCAGGTAATACACCGGCCAGAACAGCCGCCCTCCGGAGCGGAACACCGAAAACAGTTTGATAAAGGAAGCTGGTAACGGCAGCGTGGCCAGCGTAACGCCGTTTGCCGTGATGACGTTGCTCACGGCAAACGCAGTCAGCACCACACAGCAAAGGCAGAGCGCCCAGTGGCGGCGCAGATACCCGGCCAACCGCCGCCGCGCCAGCACCAGCGCCACCGGCAGCGCCGCCAGCACGCCCAGCCCCAGGTAGGCAAAAGCGTCATAGTTGCCGCCCACCTGGTTTTGCGCGGGCAGCAGACGGCTGTACAAAACGCCGTTTACGCCCACCGGGTTCCACAGCGCGTTTAAATTCATGGCAAAATAGCCGTACAGCGCCTGCCCGCCGCTGGTGGCCGTGCCGTACAAAAGCCCCAGTGCCCAGCCCAGCGCTGCCGTGCAGACCATATTGCTGCCCAGATACACAGCGGGTCGCAGCCATTGCCGCTTTTGCACGGCGTATTCCAACAGAAGCGCCAGCGTGACGGCGTAGGTCATGGGCAGAAAATAGGGGTGGATGCCCACGGCTAAAACATTGAGCAAAAACAGCCCCCGCGACGCATACAGCCCCGGCCGCTTACAGACAAAATAGCAGTAGAGCGCTGCCAGCACAAGCCATTGCGCCCCCAGTGAGGTGTGCCGGAACGCGCGTTCGATCAAAACAGGGCTGGCGGCAAAGACGAGCGACCCCGCCAGTGGGGAAAACAACCCGCCCGCAAACAGCGAACACAGCAGCGCCCCAAAACCGCCCTGCAAGGCAAAGCACACCAGCGTGAACCAGCCAAAATACTGGAACGTGCCACCAAGCGCCGCCGCCAGCGGGCGGCATAAAGCCGCCAGCAGGGGGATGGAGTCGGTGTAGGCTACGCTGACCCCGCCAGGGTAGTTGACGGCATCCGTCACACCCAGGGGCCAGCCGATGGCGCTGCGCTTATAAAACAGCCAGCCCGCGTAGTGCTGCTGGATGTCCTTTTCGATATAGCCGCCGCGGCAGAATGCGTCATTGGCGACGTTCAGCGGCGCGGTGCCATACACCAGTAAAAAGATGGCCACCCCCAGCAGGGCACCCAGCAGAAACAGCTGCGCTTTGCGGGATAATTTATGGTTCAGCATATAGCCCATTCCTCGCACTAAAAAACAAAAGTCTAACCGACCGGACGGAAGGTTAGACTTTACGAGGAAATGCCGCTGACCGGGATCGAACCGGTACGGTATCGCTACCGAGGGATTTTAAGTCCCTTGCGTCTGCCAGTTCCGCCACAGCGGCATAACATATTTATTGTAGCGCATGATGGCGGAAATGTCAATCTTCCCGGCGCGTTTTTTCCATCCCAAAACCCAATTTGCACAAAAAAATCAACATCAGCCGCTTGTGCTTTTGCCCGAGATTTGCTATACTAATATGGTATGTTTGGATAGGTGCGCCCATTTGGCAAGACCCGGGCGTTTTATAATAAGGAGAATTCACTTGGAAAAACTGACCTATACCCACAATGACGCTGCGGCCAAGGTGCTGGCGGCCTACTACGAGACCCCACCGCTGGCGTATGTGCGCAGCTACGGCTGCCAGCAGAACGTCAACGACGGAGAGAAAATCAAGGGCGTTTTGCAGGATGTCGGCTACGGCCTGTGTGACAATGTCGAGCACGCCGACCTCATCCTGTTCAACACCTGTGCCGTGCGTGAGCACGCCGAGCAGCGGGTGTTCGGCAATGTCGGTGCGCTGAAAAAGCTCAAAGAGCAGAACCCCCGCCTGATGATCGGCATCTGCGGCTGCATGGCCCAACAGGAGCATATCGTTGAAAAGCTGCGCCAGAGCTACCCCTATGTGGATCTCGTGTTCGGCGTTGACGGCATCGACCGCTTACCCGCCATGCTGGCGGAGCGCATCCGCAAAGGCAAGCGCTACCTGGAAAAGCCCGAGGAACGCAACGCCGTGGTCGAGGAACTTCCCATCCGGCGGGACTCCGGTTTCCGCGCCTGGCTGCCCATCATGTACGGTTGCGATAACTTTTGCACCTACTGCATCGTGCCTTATGTCCGCGGGCGGGAGCGCAGCCGTGAACCTGCCGCCATTTTGGCAGAGTTCAAGCAGCTGGTGGCCCAAGGCTACAAGGAAATCACCCTCTTGGGCCAGAACGTCAACAGCTATGGCAAGGGGCTGGAAAACCCCATCGACTTTGCCGATCTGTTGAATCTTTTGTGCGAGATGCCCGGCGACTATCAGATTCGCTTCATGACGAGCCATCCGAAAGATGCCAGCCGCAAGCTCATTGATACGATTGCTGCGCAGGAGCATCTGTGCAAGCACATCCATCTGCCGGTGCAGTCCGGGTCTGACCGCCTCTTGAAGGAGATGAACCGCCACTACAACGTCGCGCAGTACATGGACCTCATCAATTATGCGAAAGAAAAGATCCCCGGCGTGACCTTCTCCAGCGACATTATTGTCGGCTTCCCCGGCGAGACGGAAGAAGATTTTGCCGCGACGCTCGACCTTATCCGCAAGGTGGGGTATATGCAGCTGTTCACCTTTATCTATTCCAAGCGCATGGGTACGCCCGCCGCCAAACTGCCTGACCCCACGACCCACGCCGAAAAAGCCGCCCGCATGGACCGCCTGCTGAAAACGCAGGAAGAGTTCGCCTTTGCGGCCACCGCCGCCATGACCGGCCAGACCGTCCGCGTGCTGGTGGAGGCCGCCGGCCGCAGCGAGGGCACCGTCAATGGCCGCTTGGACAACAACCTGGTGGTCGAGTTCAAAGCCCCCGAAACCCTCATCGGCCAGTGGGCCGACGTCCACGTCACCGGCTCCCGCGCCGCGCTGCTGGTGGGCGAACTTGCCGAATAAACCCAATCTACATTATATATACAAGGAGATTTTACCATGGATTGCATTGATCTTTTTAAGAAAGCCGCAGCTGCTTTGCAGACTGACGTCCGCTACCTGGAACTGGACGCCGCCCGCCGCGAGAATGACGCGGACGAGGAGCTGCAGAACATGATCGGCGAGTTCAACCTCGCCCGCCTGGACCTGAACAACGAGAGCGCCAAGCCCGAAACCGACGCTGCCCGTGTGGCCGAGCTGAACCAGCGTGTCAACGACCTGTACAGCCAGATCATGGCCAGTGAAGGCATGGTGCGCTACAACGCCGCCAAGGCCGAGTGCGAGGCCCTGGTCAGCCACATCGACGCCATCATTAACACCGCTATGAACGGCGGCGATCCCATGACCGTGCAGGCCCCCACCGGCGGCTGCACCGGCAGCTGCTCCACCTGCGGCGGGTGCCACTAAAGCTTGAGGCACGGTAGGAAACTGTAGGGGCGAGCATTGCTCGCCCGTCACTTCCCGTTGCCGCTCATAGCCCGGGCAAACGGCCCGCGGGCGGGCAATGCCCGCCCCTACAAAGCAACGTATTAACCAGACAAAACAGGAGTGTGAAACATGGCCGAACAAGCAGTATCGCCCATGATGCAGCAGTATTTTGAAATCAAAAAACAGCATCCCAACGAGATATTGTTCTACCGCGTCGGTGATTTTTACGAGATGTTCTACGACGACGCACTGACGGCCTCCCGCGAACTGGAACTGACGCTGACCGGCAAAAACTGCGGCAGGGAAGAACGCGCCCCCATGTGCGGCGTGCCGTTCCACTCCTACGAAACCTACATGGCACGCCTGGTGGCCAAAGGCTACAAGGTCGCCATCTGTGAGCAGATCGAGGACCCGGCCCTGGCCAAGGGCCTTGTCAAGCGTGATATCATCCGCGTTGTCACCCCCGGCACCGTCATCGAGAGCAGTATGCTCCGCGAGGACAAAAACAACTATCTGGCGAGCATTTTCTGCAAGCGCACCCGGGGCCGCTGGCGTGCAGGCGTCTGTTTTGCCGATATCTCCACCGGCGAAGCCTACGCTACCGAGCTGAACGCTGAAAAAATCGGCGGGGCCATCATCACCGAGCTGTGCCGCTACATGCCCAGCGAAATTCTGATTTGCCCGCCGATGCTCGACTTCAAAGACGTGACGACCTACATCAAGCAGCACACGAACGCCCTTGTTGAACTGCGGGAAGATGCCTGCTTCAAGGACACCGTCATGGAATCCACGATGGCGGATCAGTTCGGCGCGAACTGGCGGGAGACGCTGGGCTATGAGAAAGACGCCCTCGTGCCTTACGCCGTGGCTGCCCTGCTCAACTATCTGCACGAGACGCAGAAGCACGGCGTCGAGCGCATTAAGACCGTGCAGAACTATGCCGACGCACAGTATATGCGCCTGTCGCCTGTGACCCGCGCCAATTTGGAACTGACCGAGACGATGCGCGGCCGCGAAAAGCGCGGCACGCTGCTGTGGGTGCTGGACAAGACCGAGACTTCGATGGGCAAGCGCCTTCTGCGCTCCTGGATCGAGCAGCCGCTGGTGGATGCCGACGCCATCAACGCACGGCTTACCGCCGTGCAGGCACTCTATTCCGCCAGCATCGCCCGCGCTGATTTGAAAGAAGCTCTCGGTCATGTGTTTGACATCGAACGCCTGACTACCCGCATTTTGTACGGCTCGGCCACCCCGCGCGAGGTCAAGGCACTGGGGGATACCTGCGCTATGCTGCCCCAGGTCAAGACCCAGGCCGCCGCCTGCGGCGCACCGCTGCTGACCGATCTGTCCGAACAAATTGACCTGCTGGAAGATGTTTTGCAGAATATCCAGACTGCCCTTGTGGACGACCCACCCGCCAACATGAAGGACGGCGGTGCCATCCGCGCGGGCTACAACAGCGAGGTCGACGAGCTGCGGGACATCATGCACGGCGGCAAGGGGTATCTCTCAAACCTTGAAGCCCGCTACCGCGAGGAAACCGGCATCCCGAAGCTGAAAATCGGCTTCAACAAGGTGTTTGGCTATTACATCGAGGTCAGCCGCTCTTACACGGACTCCGTACCTGATACTTTTACCCGCAAGCAGACGCTGACGACGGGTGAACGCTACATCACGCCCGAACTGAAAGAGCTGGAAAATAAGATCCTCGGCGCGAATGAGCGGCTGCTCGTCCTCGAACATCAGCTGTTCGCTGACTTGCTCTCGTCGATTTCTGCCGAGATCGTCCGCATCCAGCGCACGGCGTCCGCCGTGGCGCAGCTGGATGTGCTGGCAGGCTTTGCCGAGGCCGCACTCCAAAACAACTACGTCATGCCCACCGTCGATGAGAGCGGCATCATGGAGATTAAAGAGGGCCGCCACCCGGTCATTGAGCAGATGCTCAAAGGCAGCCTGTTCGTGCCGAACGACACGCTCTTGGATGAGGACGAGAACCGAATGCTGCTCATCACCGGCCCGAACATGGCCGGTAAATCTACTTATATGCGCCAGAATGCGCTGATTGCCCTGATGGCGCAAATCGGCAGCTTTGTACCCGCTGCCAGCGCCCACATCGGCGTAGTGGATGCGATTTTTACCCGCGTCGGCGCGTCGGACGATTTGGCTGCCGGGCAGTCGACCTTCATGGTCGAAATGACCGAGGTCGCGGAGATCCTCAAAAATGCGACGAAGGACAGCCTGGTCATTCTCGATGAGATCGGCCGGGGCACTTCGACGTTTGACGGCATGAGTATTGCCCGCAGCGTGGTAGAATTTATCTGTGAGAACATCGGCTGCAAGACGCTGTTCGCCACCCATTACCACGAGCTGACCAGTATGGAACAGGATATCCACGGCGTCAAAAACTACAACATCGCCGTCAAAAAGCGCGGTGAGGATATCACGTTTTTGCGCCGCATCGTTGCAGGCCCGGCGGATGACAGCTACGGCATCGAGGTCGCCAAACTCGCGGGCCTGCCAGGCAGCGTGACCAAACGCGCCCACGCAGTGCTGCGCCAGCTTGAGGCCAACGCCCCAGGCCGCAACAGTACGATGCAGCTGGACTTTGACACCGTCGAAGCCTACAACAACCCCAGCGTCCCCAGCGAGGTGGTGGAAAAGCTGCACACCGTCGATATCGAGACGCTGACCCCGCTGGAAGCGCTGAACTTTTTGTATGAACTGAAAAATACCCTGGACAAAGACTAAAGGCAGGTGAGACCCATGGCGGAAATTCGTGTGCTGGACAAGCATACCGCTGAATTGATTGCGGCAGGCGAGGTCGTAGAGCGGCCGGCCTCCGTGGCAAAGGAACTTTTGGAAAATGCTATCGACGCGGGTGCAACGCAGATCACGCTGTCTGCAACGCGCGGCGGCATCCAGCAGCTGCAAATCGTGGACAATGGCTCGGGCATCGAGGCAGAATATATCGATAAGGCGTTTATCCGCCATGCTACCAGCAAGATTGCTACGGCGGACGACCTCGGGCACATCCACACCTTGGGCTTCCGCGGCGAGGCGCTGGCGTCGATTGCCAGCGTTGCCAAGGTCGAGGTGCTGACCAAGACCGAAGCCGACGAGTATGCCTGCTGCTACCGCATCGAGGGCGGCGAGCCCCAGGGTATGGAGCCGGGTGCTCGCCCGGTGGGCACGACCATCACGGTCAACGACCTGTTTTACAACACCCCCGCCCGTATGAAGTTCTTGAAAAAGGACGCCAGCGAAAGCACCTTCGTGGCCGAGACGGTGCTGCACGCAGCGCTGTCCCACCCGGAGATCAGCTTCCGCTTTCTGCGCGACGGCAAGCAGCAGTATGTCACCCCCGGCGACGGCGACCTGCGCAGTGCTGTCTACGCGGTCTTAGGCCGCGAGTTTGCCCGCGACCTGCTGCCGGTGGACGGCGGCAGCGAGCTGTACCACGTCACCGGCCTGGTCACGCCGCCGCGTGCCTGCCGTGCCAGCCGCGGGGCGCAGCATTTCTTCGTGAATGGCCGCTATGTCAAAAACCGCACGATGATGGCAGCGCTGGAAAATGCCTACAAGGGTACGATGATGCAGGGCAAGTTCCCGGGCGCAGTGCTCATGTTGGAACTGCCGCCGGACATGGTGGATGTCAACGTCCACCCGGCCAAGACAGAGATACGTTTTGCACGGGAGAGCGATGTGTTTGACGCCGTTTACCGCGCAGTGCGTGCCGCACTGGCAACGCCGGGCAGCGGGGAATGCCGCTTTGAGATGGGCTACACCGCCCCTAAAGCTGGGCAGACCGAAATGAAGCCTGCCGAGCCCCCGAAGCCCGCGGCCAAGCCCGCCGTGACGATGCCCAAAAAGGGCGGCTTTACGACGCTTTCCTCCGTCGAGTACCGCGCACTGAACGGCCTGACGGCCCCGGTGCCCGCAAGGCCGCTGCCCGGTGTATTGGAAGCACAATCCCCGAAGCCCGCCTACAATGCAGGCTCCGCGCCGAAGCCGCTGACGCCCGCCGCTGTGACCCCGGTCACGCCCATGGAGCCGGTGACGCTGCCGACGCCCCAGCCGATGCCGCCGGTGAACACCGACGACGCTGTGCTGGACATCCTGCCCGACGAGCCGGACGAGAGCGCCGCCGCACCTGCGCAGCCCGAACCGGAAAACGATTACGTCCAGAACGACCCCCACGCACTGAGCGCCCTGCCTGATATGGTCAACACCCGACCCGAGCAGACGACGCTGACCCCGCCGCCCGCAAGCGAACCGCTGCGCCTGGTGGGCGAGGTGTTCAAGACCTACATTATTACCGAGCGCGGCGGTGAGCTGTGCCTCATCGACAAGCACGCCGCCCACGAGCGCATCCTGTTTGAGCAGCTGGCGAAGGATTACGGCAATGTGCCGTCCCAGATGCTGCTGGTGCCGGTGCAGGTCAATCTGACCGCCGCCGAAAAGCAGGCGGTTTTGCAGAATATCGACCTGTTGACCGACGCGGGCATCGAGGCGGAAGATTTCGGCGGTTCCACCGTCGTTGTCCGCGCTGTGCCCGCCGATGTGCCGGTGGACGACGTGGAGGATATGATCGTGGAAGTCGCGGCGAAGCTGATCGACGGCGGCCGCGACGCTTTGCGGGAAAAGACCGAGTGGGTGTTGCATTCCATCGCCTGCCGCGCCGCCATCAAGGCGGGCGACCACACGAACGCTGCCGAAATGCTGGCGCTGGCCCAGCACATCATGGATGGCACGGTTCCGCCGTTCTGCCCCCATGGGCGGCCCTGCGTGCTGAAAATCACCCGGAAGGAGCTGGAAAAGCAGTTTGGCCGACTTGTCTAAACCCCGCGTTGTCGCGGTCGGCGGCCCCACGGCCAGCGGCAAGACCACGCTTTCCGTCGCGCTGGCAAAGGCGTTCGACGGTGAGATCATCAACGCGGACTCTATGCAGATTTATAAAAATCTTGACGTAGGAACGGCAAAACCTAGCGCAGAAGAGCGGCAGGGGATACCACACTACCTGCTGGACTTTTTAGGGCCGGAAATGCCGTACAGCGTGGCAGATTTCACCGCCGCCGCCGATCCGTTGATTCGGAAACTCACGGCACGCGGCAAGCTGCCCGTCGTTGTGGGGGGCACAGGACTTTATATCACCAGCCTTTTGAACGGCATGAACTTTGCCCCGGAAAAAATCGACCCGGCTATCCGCGCCCGCCTGCAAGCCCGGGCCGACGCCGTGGGCGGCGCAGCGCTGTACGCCCAACTGCAAAGCATTGATCCCGATTACGCCGCGCAGGTCCACCCAAACAACCTGCCCCGCGTCATCCGTGCGCTGGAATTGTACGAAGCCACAGGCCGCAAAATGAGTGCGGAGCGCATCAGCGCCCGGGCTGCCGAGCCACCGTACCGTTCGCTCTGCCTTTGCCTGACCTGCCGCGACCGCGCGGCGCTCTATGACCGCATCGGCCGCAGGGTGGACTTAATGGTGAAAAACGGCGTGTTGGACGAGGCAAAACAGGTCTATGACCATCGCGAGAGCTACCGCACGGCGGCCCAGGCCATCGGCTACAAGGAGTTCTTTCCGTATTTTGAAGGCACGGCGCCCTTGGAGGAATGCACCGAAAAACTCAAGCAGGCCACCCGCAACTACGCCAAGCGGCAGCTGACCTGGTTCCGCCGCCAGAACGACGCGGTCTGGCTTTATATTGATGAAGAAAACGTCATCGACCGCGCCTGTTCGCTGGTGCGTGAATTTTTGCAAAACTGACAGAAAGGGGAGTGTGCAGTGGAAAAACAGCCGAACCGCACAGCGGCAAAGAGAATTTTTCATGTGGTCGGGCTGCTGGCACTGGCACTGGTTTCTGTCTACATTATTGTACAGTGTTTCGTTATTTTTCACCGCTCCTACAAAACAGAGACTGCCATCAAGTACACGTTGGCCGAGAGCATTACCCTCGACGGCGTTGTGGCGTTTGACTCGGTGGATGTGGCAGGCAGCGGCGACCTTGGCTACCTTGTCCAGGACGGTGAGCGCGTCACAAACGGAACCATCGTGGCCGAAGTGTACACCGATGATTCCCAGGGATTGCAGCGCGAGCGGCTTGACCGGCTCGAGCGCACCATCACGCTGCTGACAAAGTCCCAGAACTCCACCGGCAGCGACCTGTCGGTGCTGACGAACCAGACAAAACAGGCGCTGTACAACCTGCTGGATAAGATCAACACGGCTCAGTACAGCGGCATTACCGACGCCGAGGATACCTTCCTGCTGGCGCAGAACCGTCTGCAGGTCAGCACCGGCCAGACGGCGGGCTTTGCAGATACCATCGCGGCTTTACAGGTTGAATATGACAGCATCAAAGCGCAGCTCGACGCTTTGCAGACTATCACGGCCACGACGAACGGCTACTTCAGCAGCACAGCGGCGTCGCCCGCCATCGCGGCGGATCGCCAGGCACTGGACGACGCTGACCCGGCCACTCTGCAAAAGATGCTGGCGGACGGCTTCCCGGCGGCCGCCACCGACCGCGCCGGGCAGATCACCACCGGCTTTTCCTGGAAATTTTATGCCGTCTGCGACCTGGATACCGCCGCGCGGTTCGACAATATTTCCAGCGTCAAAATCAGCGTGCCCGGCAAGCAGAACACCCCGCTTTCTGCCACGGTGGAAGAGGTGGCGCCGGACAAAGACAACGGCATCGCCAAAATCGTGCTGCAGTGCCAGACCATCAACGCCGAGGTGCTGAGCTTTGGTCAGGAGACCGCGCAGATCGACCTGAAAACCTACGAGGGCATCCGCATCGACAAGGAGGCCCTGCACATCGTGGACGGCCAGCGCGGCGTCTATGTCAAGTACGGCAACCTGCAAAGATTTTTGAAAATCACGACGCTGTATGAGAACGACAGCTACATCCTCATCCCGGAAAACGGCAAGATCGGCACCGACAACGAAGTGCGGCTCTACGATGAGATCATCGTGCAGGGTACAAATTTGCAGGACGGCAAACTATTATAACGGAAATACGGCCTTTTGTATTGACAAGACAGCCTAAAAAGAAGATAATATTTAATGTATATCGCTGTAATAGCGCGCTGACGTGAACAGCGCATACTTATCTCAAAGGAGTTTTACGACCATGTCCATGTTTGACAGTTTGAAAAGCAAGCTCGGTATCGACCCCGACGCTGATTCTTATGTAGATGATACCGAAGATGATGTTTTCCCCGGCGGCCAAGGCGGTGCGCAGGAATATACCCAGCAGGAGGTCAAACAGCACAGTAATAAGGTCGTGAACATCAACGCCACGACCCAGCTGCAAGTTGTGCTGGTCAAGCCCGAACGGTTTGAGGATGCCTCCACTATCGCCGATCAGCTCAACGCCAAGCGTACCGTTGTGCTGAACCTGGAATCCACCGGCAAGGAAGTTTCCCGCCGCCTGATCGATTTCCTGTCCGGCGTGGCTTACGCCAACAACGGCCAGATCAAGCGCGTTGCCACCAGCACCTTCATTATCACGCCGTACAACGTTGATATCATGGGGGATCTGATCGACGAGCTGGAGAACAATGGCGTATTTTTCTGATACCCAGGACACGCCTGCCAAGCGCGGCTTTGTGCCGCCGCAGAGCGACGATGAACGCCGCCTGATGCGCCGTGTGGAGGAACTGTGCCGCGTGGCCCAAAGCCGCGGCATCCCGCGGTATACAGGCTTTCTCTCCGACCGGGAGCAGAGCCTGGCGCAGGCTGCCTGCAACAAGGCGGGCTGTGACTGTATCCGCTTTTGGGGTGGGTTTGAAGGTGCCGAGCGCAAGGTGCTCTGCATTGAGCCGCCCGACGCCTGGCAGGAGGAACCGCTGGCCTATCTGCAATTTACCGCCTACGGAGATAAAGCACCGACCCACCGTGATTATCTTGGCTCTATCTTAGGGCTGGGACTGGAGCGCACCTGTGTGGGAGATCTTTTGGCAGACCCCGAACGGGGCAACACGTTTTACGCCGTCGTCCTGGCGGACAAGCAGGCGTTCATCAACGCCGAACTGACCAGCGCCGGGCACTGCACCGTGCACACCGAATGCGTTGACGCGCTGCCCGCCCATCTGCTGCGAAGCAGGGAACGCGCCTTGCAGGAGGCTACCGTGCCGTCCCTGCGTGCGGATGCTGTGCTGGCCGTGATGATGCATACCTCCCGCACCCGCGCGGCAGAATATATAGCTGCGGGCCGTGTGGAGATCAACCACCTGCCGCTGAAAGCTGCCCACGAGACCGCCTACGCCGAGGATATCTTCACGGTGCGGGGCGTGGGGCGCTTCAAGCTGGCGGCCATCGGCGGAAAAAGCCGCAAGGACCGCCTGTTCATATCCTTTTACCAATACTGAGCGCATGATCTGCCCGCCGTCTGCGGGCCGGGAATAACAGGGCACCGTCCCTGCATAGGAGGAAAGTCATGATCTCTTCTGAGGATGTCCGCCGCGTAACGTTTGACAAAGCGTTCCAAGGTTATCGCCGCGAAGATGTGGACGCATATCTGAAAGAGGTGGCCCAGGCCATGGACGACCTGGCTGCCCAGAATGATGACCTGCAAAAAAAGCTCGTTGTGCTGGCCCAGCGCATTGACCAGTACCGTGCCGAGGAAGACACCCTGCGCACGACGATGATCAACGCCCAGCGCTTAGGGGAAAATGTCATCCGCGAGGCCAAGCAGAAGGCCGCCGAGATCATACGCACCGCCAACATCAAGGCCGAGGACCGCGAGCAGCGCTCCCGCGATGATGTGGAGCTGGCCAAGCAGGAGATCGTCACACTGAAGAGCGAGGCGGACAGCTTCAAGCGCTCACTGATCGAGATGTACCGCAAGCACATCAACCTCATCAATAAGCTGCCGGATTACACCCCTCAACCTGAGGATCCGCCGGTACGCCCGATGCAGCCTGCCGCCGAACCGGCCCCGGCCCCTGTACAGGCCGCCCCGGCCGAGCAGCCCGCCGTGGAGCCGACCTACACGCCGCCCGCCGCCAAGCCTGCGCCGGAACCGATACAGCCCCCGATGCAGGAGACCGCCTGCTATGAGGAACCTGCCCCCGCACCCGAGACTGCTGCCCCCGCCGGGGAAAAGGTGGACACCGTAGAGTTTGCCATTGCCCCGCACCCGGAGGAGCCCGAAGAAATTGCCCCGACCCCCATTCCGGAGGCCCCGGCCATTGATGAGAGCCGCTTTCAGGATATTTCGGGCCTGTATGACGAACCTGAGGCAAAACCCGCCCGCCGCAGAAAAGCGAGCACCACCAAGCGCACCACCCGCAAAAAGGCAAGTGCCGAACCGCAGGAGGAGCTGAACTCCCCGGCGTTCGATAACTTTGAAGGCGTTGACTTTGACAGCTGACACCGGATGTGGTATAAATAAAGAATCTACAAAATAGAGGAGAGTAGGAAACTTTGGCGCAGAACTACAACGACACCATCCATAAGATGCAGACCCCCTTTGAAATGCGGGCCGGTCTGCCGAAAAAAGAACCCAAAATGCTGGAGGACTGGGAACAGAACCATGTCTACGAGCAGATGATCAAGAACAACGAGGGCAAGCCCCAGTACATCCTGCACGACGGCCCTCCGTATGCCAACGGCAATATCCACATGGGTACTGCATTGAACAAGATCATCAAGGATATCATCATCCGCTATAAGAATATGTCCGGCTTCCAGGCACCGTATGTGCCCGGCTACGACACCCACGGCCTGCCCATCGAGCTGAAAGCCCTCAGTTCCCTCGGCGACAAAAAGGCGGGCGTCTCCAAACTGGAGCTGCGCCAGATCTGCAAGGAATTTGCCACCGAGCACATCGGCGTCATGAACGAGCAGTTCAAGCGCCTGGGCGTGCAGGGCGACTTTGAAAATCCCTACCTGACCCTGCGCCCTGAGTTTGAGGCCCGCCAGGTTGAGATTTTCGGCGAGATGGCGAAGAAAGGCTACATCTACAAAGGCATGAAAGCTGTCTACTGGTGCCCCGAGGACCGCACTGCGCTGGCTGAGGCCGAAATCGAGTACGCCGAGGACGAGTGCGATTCCATCTACGTCCGCTTCAAGCTGACCGACGACCCCAACGGCGTGCTGGCTAAGCACAACATCCCGCTGGACAAGGCATGGATCGTCATTTGGACCACCACCACCTGGACACTGCCCGCCAACGTTGCTACCTGCCTGAACCCCAACCTGGAATACGCCTTCGTCAAGATCGGCGACGCTTACCACATCATGGCCCGCGAGTTGGTCGAGTCCACGATGAAGGGCTGCCACATCGACGAGTACGAAGTCCTGCCCGAGACTGTTCTCGGCAGCGAGTTGGAACTCATGCAGTACCAGCATCCGTTCCTGGACCGCAAGGGCCTGGTCATCCTGGGCGACCATGTCACCCTCGAAGGCGGCACCGGCTGTGTCCACACCGCCCCCGGCCATGGTGTCGAGGACTTTGAGGTCTGCGTCAACCATTACCCGCAGGTGCCTGTCGTTGTCCCCGTGGACGATGCCGGCCGCCTGACCGCCGAGGCTGGCGAGAAGTTTGCCGGTCTGAAGGTCTGGGACGCCAACAAGGTTATCCTTGAGCATATCAAGGAGAGCGGCCACCTGATGGGCGTGCAGCATATCACCCACCAGTACCCGCATTGCTGGCGCTGCCACCATCCCATCATCTTCCGCGCCACCGAGCAGTGGTTCTGCTCCATTGACGCTTTCAAAGAGGATGTCTACAAGGCCATCGACAGCGTGCACTGGCAGCCGGCCTGGGGTCATGACCGCATGGCGGGCATGGTTCGCGACCGCAGTGACTGGTGCATCAGCCGTCAGCGCGTCTGGGGCGTGCCCATCCCGGTATTCTACTGCAAGAAGTGCGGCAAGTACCACATCACCGATGCTTCCATCAAGGCTGTCTCCGACCTGTTCCGCAAGGAGGGCAGCGACGCCTGGTACAAGTATGATGCCAACGACATCATGCCCAAGACCGAGGTCTGCGAGTGCGGTGCTTCTGATTGGGAGAAGGACCCCGATATCATGGACGTCTGGTTCGACTCCGGCTCCACTTGGAGTGCTGTCTGCCGTGAGCGCCCCGAGCTGCACTGGCCTGTCGATATGTATATGGAGGGCGCCGACCAGTTCCGCGGCTGGTTCCAATCCAGCCTGCTGACCAGCGTTGCCACCCAGGGCGTTGCCCCATACCGCGAGGTTCTGTGCCATGGCTGGGTCGTCGATGCCCAGGGCAAGCAGATGCACAAGTCCGCAGGCAACGGCATGGAACCTTCGGAGATTATCCGCGATTACGGTGCTGATATCATCCGTCTGTGGGTCGCATCCAGCGACTACACCGTCGATGTCCGCGCCGGCAAGGAAATCTTCCGCCAGCTGTCCGAGGCGTACCGCAAGATGCGCAACACCGCCCGCTTCATGCTGGGCAACATCAACGACTTTGACCCCGCGAAGGATATGGTCGCGGATGACCAGCTGTTTGAGATCGACCGCTGGGCGCTGGATGCCTGCAACAAGCTGACCGCCAACCTGCGCGACGCCTACGACCATTACGATTTCAGCCGTGCCTACCATGCGCTGTACAACTTCTGTGTCATTGATATGTCCAACTTCTACATGGACGTCATCAAGGACCGCCTGTACTGCGCTGACGACCACGCACGCCGCTGTGCCCAGACCGCGCTGTACCGCATCCTGGTCGACTTCACGAAACTGCTGGCCCCGATCCTCTGCTTTACCAGCCAGGAGATTTGGAGCTACATCCCGAAGCTGCCCGGCATGAAGGACTACGTTGTCTTTGAGCAGATGCCCGAGGCCAAGGCCGATGCCGACGAGGCGTTTGAGGCCAAGTGGGCCCGCATCATGGCCATCCGCGACGATGTCAAGAAGGTCCTGGAGCAGGCCCGCGCTGACAAGACCATCGGTTCCGCGCTGGAAGCCGGCCTGACGCTGTACTGCAGCAAGGAGGTCTACGACTTCCTGAACGCCATCCCGATGGATGAGCTGGCTGACCTGTTCATCGTCTCTCACGTTGACCTCGTCGAAGGCGAGGGCGGCGTCAAGGGCCTGGTCGAAGGTCTCGGCGTTGCAGCTGCCCACGCGGCCGGCAACAAGTGCCTGCGCTGCTGGAAGTATGAGCCTTCCGTCGGTGAGGACGGTCTGTGCCCGCGCTGCGCCAAGGTCCTGAAACAGTAAGTTTTACTCCGTCAGCGGTGCTTATAGTGGTAAGCACCGCTGATTTTTTCGGATAAGGTGTTGTATGATTTTCGGTTTGTTTTCTGTGCTGGGGGCGGCCGCGCTGGTCGTGATTGACCAGCTTATCAAGCATTGGGCCACGGCGGCGCTGCTGCCGGTGGGTCAGATGAACGTGCTGCCCGGCATTGTGGAGCTGCGCTACTGTCTGAATGACGGTATGGCGTTCTCAATGTTGGCGGGCAAGCAGGGCTTGCTCATCGGTATGACATCGGTCATGCTGCTGGTCGTGCTCGTCATGCTGTTCACTCGCAAAATGACGGCGTGGGAGCGCGTTGCCTGGACGCTGGTGCTCGGCGGCGGTGTGGGCAACCTCATCGACCGCGTGCTCAACGGCGTTGTGGTGGATTACATCAATGTGCTGTTCATGCACTTTGCCATCTTCAACTTTGCGGATATCTGCGTCTGCGTGGGCGTCGGCCTGCTGATGCTGGTCGTGCTGCTGGACTCCTGCAAGAAGGAAAAGCCCGCAGAGCAAAAGGCGGACGATGATGGAGCAGCTTGAATTTACCGCCGCGGCCGACGATACCGGCCGCCTGGATGCCTGGCTGGCCGCGCAGTGCCCGGCACTGTCCCGCAGTGCGCTGCAAAATCTCATTGAGCAGGGCTGTGTGACGAAAAACGCCGCGCCGGTCAACAAGAAAGAAAAGGTCGTACCCGGTGCAGTCTACACTGTGGAGCTGCCCGACCCGCAGCCCATCGAGGCCCAGCCCCAGAATATCCCGCTGGATATCGTCTATGAGGACGACGACCTGCTTGTCGTCAATAAGCCCAAGGGAATGGTCGTTCACCCGGCTCCCGGCAACCCGGACGGCACGCTGGTCAATGCGCTGCTCTACCATTGCGCGGGACAGCTGTCCGGCATTGGCGGGGCCATCCGCCCGGGCATCGTCCACCGTATCGATAAGGACACCAGCGGTCTTTTGGTCGTTGCCAAAAACGATGCGGCGCACCAGGCCCTTAGCGAGCAGATGAGCGTACACAGCATCCACCGCGTCTACCATGCGGTGGCCTACGGCAACCTGAAAGGCGATGAGGGCTTTGTGGAAAAGTGGCTGGGACGCGACCCGCGCGACCGCAAAAAGATGGCCGTGCTGGCCGACAACGCCGTCGGGGCCAAGTATGCCTACACGGGCTGGCAGGTGCTGGAACGCTACGGCAACTTTACCTACATTGCCTGCAAGCTCAAAACCGGCCGCACGCACCAGATTCGCGTGCATATGGCATCTACAGGGCACCCGCTGGCGGGGGATGCCGTTTACGGCCCGAAAAACTGCATCAAATCGTTGAACGGCCAATGCCTGCACGCCAAGGAGTTGGGCTTTGTGCACCCCAGAACAGGGGAGTGGATGCAGTTCGATTCTCCGCTGCCGCCCTATTTTGCGGATTTTATAACACGGCTAAGAAAGGAACATCGCGCATGAAACCACCCCTCGGCGATACCCTTGTGATCTGTGATATGGATAATACGCTGCTGACCGCCAAGGAGGGCATCCCGGCCTGCAACCGTGCGGTTATCCGGCTGTACACCGGCATGGGTGGGCTGTTCACGGTCGCCACCGGCCGCCCGCCGGAGTCCATCCGCGCGGCGCTGGGAAATCTGAAGCTGTCGCTGCCGGCTATCTCCTGCAACGGTGCGCTGCTGTATGATTTTTCTACGGAATCGGTGCTGCACCGCTCGACATTGAACCGGGAGCAGGCCACGACGGCTATCATCGATATCCTGGCGAAATTCCCGCGTATGGGCGTGGAGGTCATGGCGGGCAACGGCGAAATGTACGTCATCCACGCCAACGAAGTGACCCACGCCCACCAGGTGGACGAGCACCTGGGCAGCATCGCCTGCCCGGTGGAAAACGTACCCGACGGCTGGGTCAAGGTCGTGTTTGCCTCTGACCCCGAGAGCATCCGCAAGCTGGGACAGTACGCAAAGACAAAGTATTATGGCCGAGACAACTACTTCCTTGCCACCAACAGTATTTACTTAGAGATTATGCCCGGCGGCGTCAGCAAGGCCAGCGGCCTGCACGATTTGTGTGCCCTGATGAGCAAATCCATGAAGAACACCGTCGTCATCGGCGACTATTACAACGATTTGGAGATCATGCGGGAGGCCGGATACGCGGTGGCTGTTGCCAACGCCCCGGCCGAGGTGAAAGCTGCCGCCGACCATGTAACGACCTGCACCTGCGCCGAGGGCGCGGTAGGCGAGTATCTGTACAGCCTGATTGGTAAGACAGACGAATAACCGCATCACAAAGAGGGTTTGACGATGAAAGTCAGTGAACTGATGGACCCGAAGGGCGTGCTGCTCTACGCCAAAATCGATAACTCCGCCGACGCGCTCGGCATTCTGGTGGAATTGCAGGAGGGTATCGGCGTCATCACCAACGGCAACGCCTACTATAACGCGGTAAGCCAGCGGGAGACCTTCGGCGGTACCACGGCCATCGGCGGCGGCATCGCGCTGCCCCACGCCAGCAACGCGGGTGTGTCCGCGCCGGGCATCTCGGCACTGCTTCTGCGCCGCGGTGTGGACTGGGGTGCGCCCGATGGACAGCCGGTGGACCTGGTGTTCATGATTGCCGTGCCGCCCAAAAGCGAGAGCCTGCATTTGCAGATTTTGGCGCGGCTCGTGAACCTGCTGGGCCGCCGTGACCTGGTGGAGGCCCTGCGCACCGCCAGCAACCCCCAGCGCTTTGTGGAACTGATTGCCAAAACCGAAAACGCCTGCTTTGCAGATTGACAGGGAATGTCCCGGCTTTTACAGGAGGCCGGGATGTTCGTTTTTAACAAGAACTGGCAATATCCACAAAAAAACATCAAAAAGCGTGGCGGTATTATACGCATTTGTTCTTGCTTTAAACCACTAAAGTGTGCTATACTTTAAAGCACTAAACCGGCTGCGCTGGAGGGACTTGTTTGAGGAAGCAAGTGTACACCTGAAACAAAAGGTTGCGCAGTGGGTACTATTTGGAGGAATAGACATGAAAAAAGCAGTTTCCCTTATGATGGCAGCCGCCATGACCATGGGCCTGGCCGCCTGCGGATCTTCCGCTTCTACGGATACCGCCGCATCCACCGCTGACGCCGCTTCCACCACCGAAGCCGCCGAGAGCACCGCAGACAGCGCTGCTGCCGCCGACGGCAAGGTCTACAATGTCGGCATCTGCCAACTGGTTCAGCACGAAGCGCTGGACGCTGCGACCCAGGGCTTCAAGGACGCTTTGGTCGAGAAGCTGGGCGAGGGCAATGTAAAATTTGATGAGCAGAACGCCTCCGGCGATTCCGCCAACTGCGCTACCATTGTGAACGGTTTTGTCTCCAACGGCGTTGACCTGATCCTGGCCAACGCTACCGCGCCGCTGCAGGCCGCCGCCCAGGCTACTGCCGATATCCCGGTGCTGGGCACCTCCATTACCGACTACGCCACCGCGCTGGATATCAGCGATTGGACCGGCACCGTCGGCAACAACATCTCCGGCACCTCTGACCTGGCCCCGCTGGACCAGCAGGCAGCTATGATCAAAGAGCTGTTCCCTGACGCCAAGAGCGTCGGCCTGCTCTACTGCAGCGCCGAGCCGAACTCTGTCTACCAGTGTGACGTCATCGAGGGCTACCTGACGGAGGAGGGCTACACCGTCGCCCGCTACGCCTTCACCGACACGAACGACGTTACCTCCGTTGCCCAGAGCGCGGCCGACAACTCCGATGTCATCTACATCCCCACCGATAACACCGCCGCCTCCAACACGGAGGCTATCGCCAATGTCGTGCTGCCCGCGCAGGTTCCTGTTGTGGCTGGTGAGGAAGGCATCTGCTCCGGCTGCGGCGCTGCCACACTGTCCATCAGCTACTACGATCTGGGCTACGCCACCGGTGAGATGGCCGCTAAGATTCTGGCCGAGGGTGCTGACATCTCCACCATGCCGGTCGAGTTCGCCCCCAACGTCACCAAGAAATACAACGCCGCCAACTGCGAAGCCCTCGGCATCACGCCGCCGGACGACTACGTGGCCATCGGCTGATAACCGGAACAGCGACTAAAAATCATCATAACAGCGAGGAAGGGGAGACGCCTCTCTTTCCCCGCTGTTTTGGTGCTTTATGAAATGAGGATGTTTTTATGGATTTCCTGACCTCCCTGATAAACTCGATGCCCGGTGCCGTCGCGCAGGGCCTTATCTGGGGCATTATGGCTATCGGCGTCTACATCACCTATCGTATTCTGGATGTGGCGGATCTGACCGTGGACGGCTCCCTCGGTACCGGTGGCGCAGTCTGCGTTGTGCTGGTCCTGAACGGCGCACCGGTGGGCGTCGCCCTGGTGGCGGCCACGCTGGCCGGTATGCTGGCGGGCCTTGTCACCGGCCTGTTCCACACGGCCTGCGGCATCCCGGCAATTCTGGCCGGTATCCTGACCCAGCTCGCGCTGTATTCTGTCAACCTGCGCATCATGGGTACCGGCACAGGCGGCGGTAAAGCCAACCTGCCCATTAGCGTGGACAAATACAGCCTGCTGGTCTCCGCACGCTATGTGCGCAAACTGGCGCTCAATAACCCAATTCTGGTGCTGGTCATCTTCTGCGCGGTGCTGATCGGCGTGCTGTATTGGTTCTTCGGCACCGAGCTTGGCTGCTCGCTGCGTGCTACGGGTGCGAACCAGCATATGGCCCGTGCCCAGGGCATCAACACGAACATCACCATCGTGCTGGGCCTGATGGTCTCCAACGGTCTGGTCGCGCTGGCTGGCGGTCTGCTGGCGCAGTACCAGGGCTTCTCCGATATCAACATGGGCCGCGGCGCTATCGTTATCGGTCTGGCAGCTGTCATCATCGGTGAGGTCATCTTCGGCAAAATCTTCCGCAACTTTGCCCTCAAGCTGACGGCAGCGGTCATCGGTGCTATCATCTACTACATTGTCATGAACTTCGTGCTGCGCATGGGTCTGTCCACCGACGACCTCAAGCTGCTGACTGCGCTGGTCGTGGCCATCTTCCTGACCATCCCGTACTGGAAAGGCAAATACTTCACGAAAACGCCGGTGAAAAAGGGAGGTAAGGACAATGCTTGAAATTAAAAATGTGTATAAGACCTTCAACGCGGGCACTGTCAACGAGAAGGTCGCCTTAAAGGGCCTCGACTTGACGCTGGAGGACGGCGACTTTGTCACGGTCATCGGCGGCAACGGCGCGGGCAAGTCCACGATGCTGAATGCCGTGGCCGGTGTCTGGCCCGTGGATATGGGCAAGATCGTCATTGACGGGCAGGATGTGACCCGCCTGTCGGAGCACCAGCGTGCCAAGTACATTGGCCGCGTGTTCCAGGACCCGATGATGGGCACCGCCGCTACCATGCAGATCGATGAAAACCTGGCCCTGGCGGCCCGCCGGGGCTTGGCCCGCACACTGAAAACCGGCATCACAAAGAAAGAGCACGACGAATACTACGAGCTGCTCAAAACGCTGGACTTAGGGTTGGAAAACCGCATGACCAGCAAGGTGGGACTCCTCTCCGGCGGCCAGCGCCAGGCGGTCACGCTGCTGATGGCAACGCTGAAAAAGCCAAAGCTCCTGTTGCTGGACGAGCACACCGCGGCCCTGGACCCCAAGACGGCCGCCAAGGTACTGACCCTCTCCGAAAAAATCGTCGAGGAAAACCACCTGACCACCCTGATGATCACCCACAACATGAAGGACGCCATCAAGTACGGCAACCGTCTGATCATGATGTACGAGGGCCACGTCATCTACGATGTGAAGGGCGAGGAAAAGAAGAACCTTCAGGTCAGCGACCTGCTGCAGCGCTTTGAGCAGGTCAGCGACGGCGAGTTTGCCAACGACCGTATGCTGCTTTCGTAATCCACAATTTTGCCCGGGATGCACCATCCCGGGCATTCTCTTTGTAATAAAATTGTAATACGTGACAATTTTTTGAAAATGATGTTCAAAGCCCGCTAAATATGATATAATCTCTAATATGTATACTAGGTGGGATATGGCCTTGTGGCTCCCACTTGCCATAGACTAAGGAGGTACTCATTCCCTATGAGCCGCGAACGTTATGAGGAAAAAGCAGGTATGAGCCCCACCCAGCGCAAGGCGTGTGTGGTGCTGGCGCTGTGTGCGCTGGCTATCGTGCTGAGCATTGTGGTCGCCTGGGTACTGCCCGGCAAGCTGGGCCTTTTTAACGGCGGTGCAAGCGCCTATGATAAGGACGCCTACCCGCTGGATACATCGCTGGAGGCTATACTGCCTCAGGCTGCGGCGGATGATGCCTATATCACCGCCAGTGTCTTTGCGGGCGATCAGTATGCTGTCACGCTGCAAAAGGACGCCCGCATCACGCTGAACCAGTTTGCGGGGCAGGAGGGGCTGCAAACCGCCAAGGCGCTGTCCACGGCCTGCGTTAACTTTGCGTCAGACTCCAACAACTACACGATCCCGCAGGCAATCCCCAAGATGAAAGCCCGCCGTGTTTTTGTGCAGCTGGGCTCCAACGATGTGGACGGAACGGTCAGTGTGGATTCCTTCATTGCCGATTACAAGCAGTTCTTGCAGAACATCCACTCGGCCTACTCCTATGCGGATATCATCGCAGTGTCCATCCCGCCTGTCACCGAGGACAGTGCCAACGCCGCCGAGACCCAGACTTACATTGACCAGTTCAACCAGGCCATTGCCGTGGCCTGCAGCGACATGGGCTTCAAATACCTGAACAGCGCCGAGACCCTGAAAAACAGCCGAGGCTTTGCCGAGAACAGCTACATGGAAGCCAATGGGTACAGCGCCTCCGGCGCCCGCGCCCTGCTGGAATACGCCAAGTCCCACGCCTATAACACGATGGACAGCCGCCCGGACACCAGCGACATCCCACAGCGCGCCTCGTCCACCAGCGGCGCGGCCAGCACGCCGCTCCCCACCGCCACCCCGACGAAGTTCACCGCCAGCTATGAGGTGGAGGACAGCGCCAAGGGCACCCTGACCGGCAACGGCCAGACCGGCGTTTCCAGCGTGGAGATCCAGGCGGACTCCGGCACCAGTGTCAACGTGACGGCGGTAGCCGCCGACGGCTTTGTATTCTACAAGTGGAGTGACGGCATCACCACCGCGACCCGCTATGACAACGTGACGAAGGACATCTCGGTCAAGGCCATGTTCAACGACGCCCGTGTCGAACTGACGC
>NZ_DBMDDV010000035.1:0-29603 GCF_057431175.1 Gemmiger sp.
GGCACTGTCAAAATGGAGATGGTGTTCGACGTTACGACGATGAAAAACGTCGTGAACAATTACGATAACTCCTTCGAGATCCTGCTGATGAGCATGATTTCCTTCGTGGTCATTGCCGCGCTGATCGCGGCCGCCATGATGGTGGTCACCTCCAACTACCAGCTGCAAAAAATCCGCGCAGCGGGCAAAAAGACGAACAACTTCTTACAGGACATCAACGTCTACCTGAATGAAAAGTTCTATGTCACGCTGCTGACCCTGCCTGTGCTGGGCGTTGTGGTATTTACCATCGTGCCGCTGTTCATCTTGATTGCGGTCGCGTTCACGAACTATGACCAGCAGCATATGCCCCCGAACGCCCTGTTCACCTGGGTGGGCCTGACCAACTTCTTCACGCTGTTTGGCGGCGGCGGTATGACCTCGACCTTCGGCTACTCCTTTGCCAAGGTGTTGACCTGGACGCTGGTCTGGGCGTTCTTTGCCACCTTTACCACCTTCTTCGGCGGTATCCTGCTGGCCATGTTCATCAATGACCAAAAGACCAAATGCCCGAAGTTCTGGCGTACCCTGTTCATGGTGACCATCGCCGTGCCTCAGTTCGTTACGCTGCTTCTGGTACGCAACTTCTTCTCCAACAACGGCATCTTCAACACAATGATGGCCAACGCCGGAGTTACGGATTTCCTGCATAACATCGGCCTGTTGGACAAGGGCCTTAGTTACATTCCGTTCCTGACCCAGCCGGGCTGGGCCATGTTCACCATCATCATGATCAACATTTGGATCGGCGTACCGTACCAGATGCTGATTTCTACGGGTGTGTTAATGAACATTCCCGCCGACATGATCGAGGCCGCCCGCATCGACGGTGCGAACCCGGTTCAGATGTTCTTCCGCATCAAGCTGCCCTACCTGCTCAGCGTGCAGGGACCGTCGCTCGTCACGGACTTTGTCAGGAACGTCAACAACTTCAACGTTATTTACCTGCTGACCCAGGACGTGTTTGTCACGAACAACCAGCAACTGGCCCAGTCCAACGCCAAGGAGATCGACCTGCTGGTCACCTGGCTGTTCCGCTTGACGCAGGAATACTACAACTACAAGATGGCCGCTGTGCTGGGCATCATGGTGTTTATCGTCTGCGCAGTGTTCACCGTTGTGTGCTTCCACTTTATCAATAAGAAGGAGGCGACGTTCTCTTGAGTACCACTACCATCAACGATGCCGCCGTGCAGAAACAGCTCAAACAGGGCCGCGTCAAGAAAACAATTTTCTCCATCATTCGCCATCTTATCCTGGCGCTGCTGGCCTTTATCTGGCTGGTGCCCATTGCCTGGCTGCTGCTGACCTCGTTCTCCACCGATAAGGGCATCAACTTTACCCGCTTTGTGCCGGAAGGCTTTACCCTGTGGAACTACATCAGCATTATAACAACGCCGGACTCCGTTGCACAGTTCCCGCGCTGGTTCATGAATACCCTGGTCGTGGCCTGCTTTAACTGCGTGATCTCCACCTGTTTTGTGCTGATGGTGGCTTACGCCATAAGCTGCTGCCGCTTCAAGGGCCGCAGGCTGCTGCAAAACCTGTCCGTCACGGTCAACCTGTTCCCGGGCGTTCTGGCCATGATCGCAATTTACTTCGTCTTGAAGTACATGAACCTGACGAATTCCTACGCGGGCCTGATCATGGTCTATGCCGGTTCTTCCGGTTTGGGCTACCTGATCTGCAAGGGCTTCTTCGACACGGTTCCGGTTTCCCTGCGTGAGGCCGCCAAGCTGGACGGCGCTTCGGAAGCGCGCATCTTCTTCC
Source organism: Gemmiger sp. (assembly GCF_057431175.1). Classification (NCBI taxonomy): domain Bacteria; kingdom Bacillati; phylum Bacillota; class Clostridia; order Eubacteriales; family Oscillospiraceae; genus Gemmiger; species Gemmiger sp. The sequence goes on from NZ_DBMDDV010000035.1 coordinate 1,810, forward strand.
AGATCGTTATCCCGATGTCCCGCCCGATTTTGGTGTACACCATTATCAACTCCTTCCTGATGCCCTGGACCGACTTTGTTATGGCAAAGATGATCCTGAACTCCGGTGTCAGCACGGACTGGACGGTTGCCATCGGCCTGTACAACATGCTGCAAAAGGCTCTGATCAACAGTTACTTCTCCCGTTTCTGCGCGGGCGGTGTGCTGGTCGCCATCCCCATTTCCATCCTCTTTGTCATCATGCAGAAATTCTACGTCGAGGGTATCACCTCCGGCGCGGCAAAGGGCTGATAGTTTATCACAACAACGCTGCCTCGCAAGGGGCAGCGCTTTTGTGGGTGAAGGGCAGATTTAACGCAGTGGCCGGATATGCCCGGCCACTACAAGGCACCTTATTTTAAAGTAAAGAGGTTCACCATGAAAACGATCACCAAAGCCCCCATCCTGTTCCGCGGTGGGGACTATAACCCCGACCAGTGGCTTGACCGGCCCGACATCCTGGAAAAGGACGTCGAACTGATGAAAAAGGCCGGCATGAACACCGCCACCCTCGGCGTGTTCGCCTGGGCCAAGTACGAGCCGCAGGAGGGTGAGTACGACTTTGCCTGGCTGCGCGAGATGATGGACCGCCTGTACGCGGCGGGCATCTACACCGAGCTTGCCACCCCCTGCGGCGCTAAGCCCAACTGGATGGCGAAAAAATATCCCGAGATCCTGCGCATGCAGGCCAACGGCGTGACCGACCACCAGGGTATGCGCCACAATGCCTGCCCCAGCAGCCTCATCTACCGCGAGAAGGTCCACAACATCATTGAAAAGCTCGTCGAGGCCGTCGGTGACCACCCCGGGCTGATTCTGTGGCACATCTCCAATGAGCTGGGCGGCGACTGCTACTGCCCCCGCTGCCAGGCCCGCTTCCGCGATTGGCTGCGCGACAAGTACAAGACCATCGACGCGCTGAACCACGCCTGGTGGACCGGCTTCTGGAGCCACCACTACAACGATTTTGACGAGATCGAGCCGCCGTTTGAGAACGGCGAACAGAGCCTGCTGGGCCTGAAACTGGATTGGCGGCGCTTCACCACCTGGAACATGACCGACTATGTCCACAGCGAGACCGAGCTGCTGCACAAGCTGACCCCGAACGTGCCCATCACCACCAACCTGATGGAGTATTTCCCCGGGTTGGACTACCACTATTTGCAGAAAGAACTGGATTTCGTCTGCTGGGACAGCTACCCCCACTGGGGCCGCCCCGACCGCAGCATCACGACGACCTTTGCCATGACCGCGTTTGACCACGCGCTGATTCGCGGCTGCAAGCGGGACGTACCTTTCTTCACGATGGAGAGCACGCCCAGCCTCGTCAACTGGCACGAGTATAACAAGCTCAAGCGCCCCGGCGTCAACCGACTGCAGGGCTTGCAGACGGTCGCCTGCGGCGGCGACGGCGTACAGTACTTCCAGTGGCGCAAGGGCCGCGGCGGCACCGAGCAGTGGCACGGCGCGGTAGTGGACCACGATGGCCGCGACGATACCCGGGTGTTCAAGGATGTGACCGAGACGAACGCCGCGCTGAACGCGCTGACGCCGGTTATCGGCAGCCTGCCCCGCGCCGAGGCCGCGCTGATTTTTGACTGGGACAGCCGCTGGGCGCTGGAAGATGCCTGGGGTATGCAGATCCAGCAGAAGAACCTGCGCGAGACCGTCTGCGCCCTGCATGAACAGCTGGGCCGCTGCGGCGTCGATGCCGATGTCATCGGCGTCGAGGAATCTCTCGACCGCTACAAAGTCGTCGTGCTGCCGATGCTCTACATGGTCAAGCCCGGCTTCGGTGAGAAGATTCGTCAGTTTGTGGCAAACGGCGGCACGGTTATCGGCACCTACCTGTTGGGCTATGTCAATGATTCTACGCTGGCCTGGCTGGGCGGCTTCCCCGGCGATGGCCTGCGGGAGGTGTTCGGCGTGACCGCCACCGAGCTGGACACCCTCTACCCCGGCGAGCGCAACACCGTCGTCTTCCCGGACGGCAGCAAGGCCGCCATCCAGGACTATTGCGAGCTGCTGGAAACGGCGGACAACACCGATGTGCTGGCAACCTACGGCGAGGACTTCTACAAGGGTTACGCCGTGGCGACCCACCACGCCTTCGGCAAGGGCCACGCCTACTACGTTGCGGCCCGCATGGATGCCGACGGCAACGCGAAGGTGTTCCGCGCTGCCATGGCGCAGGCAGGCTGCACGATGCAGACCCTGCCCGAGGGCGTTGAGTACCACTGCCGCGAGGACGAGCGCACGGTGTATCACTTCTACCTGAACACGACCGAAACGGACAAGACCGTGGCTGTGCCCACCGGGGCCGACCTGCTGACCAGCAAAACCGTCAGCGGGGAAGTAACCCTGGGCCGCTATGGTGCCTGCGCGGTGGAAGTTGTAAAGTAAAGGCAATACCGCATAATTCTAAGTGCCGATACGGCGAGCGAGGTGCGGCAGCTGCTAAGCCAAAAGCGCAGATAATACTTTGTGTATTATCGAGCATTTTGGCAACGCAGATGCCGTGCCGCAGCCGCCGGAGCGGTGCTTAAGCCGTAAGGCGGGAATTGTACGGTATTGCCTAAAATAAAAATGACCATCCAGCGTACATGTTGGATGGTCATTTTTTATGCAATATCGCACTCGATCGGCGTTTCAAACAACCGCATTACTTCCGCGCGGTCGTCTGTCTGGCCCAGCGCCCACATCAGTTTCACGGCGACGGCCTCGGGGGTCATGTCGCGGGCCTCCAATACGCCGGGCAGCTCGCCCACGGCGCGCCCCACCTCGTAAACGGCAAGGTCGCAGCCCTCGTGGGGAACCTGCGTTGTAAACACCGCCAGCCGCCCGCTCTCGCACCAGCGGCGCAGCTCGGCAAACATGGTGCCATGTTCTCCGCCCGGCAGGCCGCCGACGCCGAAACTCTCCAACACCAGCGCCCGGTAATGCGGGGCCAGCATCGGAATGATATCAGCCCGCATCCCCGGCACAAGGCGCAGCACAAAAACGGCGGGGTCAAGCTTTTCATAGAACCGCACCGGCGGCAGCGCAGCCGGGCGGCGCAGGAAAAGGACAAGCCGCGTGTCGCGAAAAACCGCCGTCTCCGGGTAGTCGATGCTGGAAAACGCGTTGAAGCTGCGGGTGCGGGTCTTGCGGGCGCGGGTGCCCAGGATGACCTTGTTGTCAAATACCAGCTGCACGCCCCATGCACCGTCACTGACCGCGTAGACAAAGGCGCGGTACAGGTTGTTGCGGGCGTCCGTGTCGCGGTTGTAGATGGACTTTTGGCTGCCCGTCAGTACAACCGGCTTGGCGCTGTTCTGTACCATGTAGCTCAGCGCGGCGGCGGTGTAGGCCATTGTGTCCGTGCCGTGGGCAATGACAAAGCCGTCGTAGGCATCATAATTTTCTTTGATGCAGTGTACAATACTCTGCCACTGCGCGGGGCCTACGTTCGTTGAGTCCAGGTTGAACACCTGCACGGCATCCACAGCACACAGGTCGGCCAGCTCCGGCACACAGGCCAGCAATTCCTCCGACGTGATGGCCGGGGCCAGCCCGCCCGCCGCCGTGGGGCGGCTTGCAATCGTCCCGCCGGTGGCGAGGAGTAGGATTTTTTTCATGGGGGTACCTCATTCTTTCCACATCAAATGCCGCTCGGCTACGACCTGGGCGTCCAATGTCCGCGACCCAGCGGTGAAGCGCACGGTCACGCGGTGGCCGCTCACGCTCTCTACCGTGCCGGGGCCGAATACCGCGTGCCGCACGTGGGCACCAACGGTCGTGATGCTCTCCACATCCACCGGCGGCAGGGGTGCCCGCGCGGCGGGCGGGACAGGGCGGCGGCCTGCGGGTTCCGCATCGGGGCGCTTGCGGTGCCCGGGCAGGGCCGCCAACACTTCCTCCACAAAGGCCGAGCGCTCGGCCACGCAGTCAAACAGCACCAGCTGCTGCCGGGCACGGGTCATGGCGACGTAGAACAGCCGCCGGTCCTCCTCGTACTGCTGGGTCTCGCCAGGGGTGCGGCAGGCAAGTTCCGGCTTGGCCGGAAGGATGCCATCCAGCACATCCAACAAAATCACCCGGTCGTATTCCAGCCCCTTGGCGGAGTGTATCGTGGATAAAATAAACCTGCATCCGGGCGGCGTAATATGATCCTGCACGATGCCGCGCAGAATTTCCAGCCGCTTTAACAGGTGGGCAGGGCTGTCCTCCTGGGCACCCAGCATTTCCAGCACGGCCAATTTCGTGCGGTCCATGCCCTTTTTGTCCAGGTATTTGCCGTAGCCCAGCTCGTCGGTCACAAACCGCACGGCGTCGTCCGCCGCCATCCTGGGCAGGCGAGCCAGGCCGTGGGCCACATCGGCCATGGCGGCGCGGATGCGCGGGCGGATGCTGTCCTCGTTCAGCAGGGCTGTCCAGCAGCCTTGGCCGTACTGCCGCGCCTGGCTGCAGGCGTACAGCGCCTGCACCTTTGTGACCGGCACACCAAATTTGTAGTAGCAGCGCAGAAAAACATCTGCGTCGGCGGAACGGGCGGCCAGCGCAAAGATATCCGCCACATCCCGCACGATTTTGTTGGAGAAAAACGTGGGGTCGATGTTTTTGCAGCCATAGGGCACGCCCCGGCGCTCGCACAGGTCGATGATGGGCAGGGCGCTCTCGTGGTTGCGGAATAGCACGGCGGTTTCCGTCTCGCAGTTCTGCGCCGTCTCAAACAAAAACGGCAGCTGATCGGCACGGCGGCGCACCGTGACGATCTGCAGCGGTTCGCCTGCGCCCTGCGTGGGCTGTATCGTTTTGGGGCGGCGATAACGATTGCGGGCCACAAAGCGGTTGGCCGCGTCCAGAATCGGTTCCCGTGAGCGGTAGTTTTCCTCCATCAGCAAGATTTGTGCGCCGGGGTAAGTCTTTTCAAAGTCCATCAGCGCCTGGGGGTAGGCGGCGCGGAAACCGTAAATACTCTGGTCCTCATCGCCAACCATAAAGATATTTCCGCTTTCCTGCGCCAGCACGCGGATAATCTCATGCTGCACCTTGGAGGTGTCCTGGGATTCATCCACGCAGAAATATTGATACCGCTCCCGGAACGCCTTCGCCACAGCGGGCGCACCGCGCAGGATTTGCAGCGCAAAGCATAGCTGGTCGTCGTAGTCCATCCTGTGCCCGGCTTTCAACGCCCGCTGGTAGCCGCGGTATAACTCGGGTAAGTTGTCGATGTCGGTTTCCAGCGCGTCCAGCTCGTCGTCGGTCAGGCACATATTTTTAATGTAGGTGATGGCTGTGCGCAGATCCTTCAGCGTGCTCTCGGTGGGGTATTCGTGGTTCGTCTCCTGCCAAAGGCGTGTAAGCAGCGGTGCGGTGTCGTTCTCGTTTTGGATCAGGTCGGGCGGCGTTCGGTTGTACATACGGCTGTACAGCGCGATAATGCGCGCTGCCACGCCGTTTATCGTGCGGAATTCCAGCTGCCCGGCCAGCGCATCCCCAAACCGCACGGCGAAGCGGGCACGCATTTCCCGCGTGGCGGCCACGGTGTAGGTCATTGTCAAAATCGACTGCGGTGGGATGCCGCAGACCAGCGTCATGTATCCCAGCCGGGTGATCAGCACCGTGGTCTTGCCGCTGCCCGGCACGGCCAGCAGCAGCACCGGGCCGTGTACGGCCTCCACCGCCGCCCGCTGCTGTGGGTTCAGCGCCGCCATATGGGCGGATGCAAATTCAGGTTTGTCCATGGCGGCTCCTTTCGGCAAATAGTAAATATTTTTCGCATGGCGGCGTGTATTGTAGGGGGCGGCGTCCTCGACGCCCTGCGGAGGCGTCCGGCCCCTGCACGGATGTTGAAATTATATCATATTTCCCCAGTAAAAGCAAAACTCCCCCGCCAAACGGCAGGGGAGAAGGATGTTCCAATCACGCGCGGTTCAGCGCAATATCGTTGATGACCTCACCGGCGTTGTATCCTCTCTCAACCGTAAAGCTGCGGGTTCGGCAAAGTTGAGGGCCGGATCTGCCCGGCCCCTGCAACGGCATAGCACATATACCCACTATGCTTATATGATTATAAACGTCGCCTCCCGCGCTGTCAAGCCTGTAAAACTGTCAAAACCTGCCGCGTTTCGACCACTGTATTTTGGCACCCCCTATGTATTGGATAAACCGGCGGGCTGTGGTACAATATGTAAGCAACAGACAACTTGCGTGTAAAAGGAAAACATCATGAAGCAAAGTAAATTAAAACTGCGCTGCACCGAAGATTACGCGGTGCTCTATTGGGATAAACCCGCCGCTGCGCCCAAAGGGGCGGAGTATACCGTCTCGCTGAACGGCGAGGTCATCGGCCGCACGGATAAAACACATTTCACCATCGAGGGCCTGCCTTACGGCAGCACTTACCGGCTGGAAGTTGCCAGCGGCAGCTATTGCGTCGGGGTCGAGACGCTGCAATTCGGCAAAGAAAAGCGCCGCGTCAACGTAACGGCTGCGCCCTATTTCTGCAAGGGCGACGGCAAAACGCTGAACACCGACAACTTGCAGCGGGCCATCAACGACTGCCGCGCCGATGACATCCTGTATTTTCCGGCGGGTGACTACCTGACCGGGGCGCTGCAGCTGCACAGCGATTTGGAGATTTACCTTTCCAAGGGGGCTGTTTTGCAGGGCACGGCCAACATCAACGACTATTCGCCCCGCATCCCCAGCCGCTTTGAAGGAATGGAGATGCGCTGCTATTCCAGCCTGCTCAACGCCGGGCGGCTTGACCACACGAAAGGCTCGGGCTGCCATAACATCATCGTGCGCGGCAAGGGCACCATCTGCGGCGGCGGGCAGGTGCTGGCAAAGAAAATTATCGAGGACGAGCGCGCCCGCATCAAGAGCTTTTTGGACGATAACGAGGAACTTGTCAAAAGCTGCGAGAACGACGACACGATCCCCGGCCGTGTGCGCCCGCGCTTAGTAAACCTGAGCAACTGCGAGAATGTCTGGTTCAGCGGTATTACGTTCAAAAGCAGTCCGGCGTGGACTTTCCACATGGTCTACTGCGATAATATCCAGACCGACCACTGCGTTTTTGAATCCGAGGGCGTCTGGAACAGCGACGGCTGGGACCCGGATTCCTCGACAAACTGCACGCTGTTCGCCAGCGAGTTCCATACCGGCGACGACGCAGTTGCCATCAAGAGCGGCAAAAACCCCGAGGGAAACGAAATCGGCCGTCCCTGCGCCCACATCAAGGTGTTTGACTGCCGCATCGGGTACGGCCACGGCATCTGCATCGGCAGCGAGATGAGCGGCGGTGTGGAGGACGTGCAGATTTGGGACTGCGACTTTGCCAACTCGCTGTACGGCATTGAGATCAAGGCCACACCCAAGCGCGGCGGCTATGTGCGCGGCGTGACCGTGCGCGATTGCACCGCCCCGCGGGTAATTTTGCACAGCGTATCCTACAATGACGACGGCGAACCCGCCCCCGAGCCGCCGAAGTTCAGCCATTGCTGGTTTGAGGGGCTGACCCTGACCGGCCGCACGCTGGATCACGACCACATCTGGCAGGACGCCGCGCCCATCGAGATTGTCGGGTTCGACTGCCATGGCGGGGAGATCGAGGATATTACGTTTAAGGATATCACAATCACGAGGGAGAGCGCAGAACTGAAGCTGGGGCTGTGCAGCGGGGTGAATCTCTACAACGTCACACTCTCCAAGCCTTCCCCCTCGGGGGAAGGTGTCCCCGCAGGGCCGGATGAGGGGCGTGTTGACCCTGGCAACCCATAAACGGGTCATAGCGAGAACTTCTCTCCTCATCAGTCCGCTTCGCGGACAGCTTCCCCCGAGGGGGAAGCCTTTTCACCTGCCATTTGTAAACAAATCTTAAACCTTCCCTACACCCCCTTGCATATCGATGCAAGGGGGTGTAGTATTATCACGACACAATTATTAACACATGATAATTATTAACAGGAGGCGTGTAATGTCTACCTCAGAAACACCCAATCTGCACGGTGTGTTCCGGTTCGTCGCGCGGCTGCATACCCTGTCCAAGCGCGGTATGCGTGCGGCCCTGGCCGATGAGCCAAAATGCCGGTACGGAATGCTCCAACATCTGTATAACCTCATCGAGCAGCACGGCTATGACGGCGCAATTTATGTTTCGGACATTGCGCGGTATATGCACCAGCCGATGCCCGCCGTCTCCCGCGGGCTGCGTGCCATGGAGCAGGACGGCCACATTACCCGCGAGACAGACCCTGGCGACCGCCGTAAAACGCTGGTGCGCATCACCCCGGAAGGGGAGCGCGCCCGCAGCGCAAACGAGCAGGCCATGAACGCCTATTTTGCCCGCATCATGGCACGGCTGACCCCCGAGGAACTGGCCCAGGCCAACGCTGTGAAAGATGCACTGCTGGCCGCCATCGAGGCTGAAAACGAATCGATGCAGCAAACCCGGAAAGGAGAACCCCCGCATGACCAAAATATTTAAACAGCTGGGGCGGCACTGGGCGGCGTGTCTCGCCGTCGTGGCGCTGCTCGTTGTGCAGGCCTATTGTGACTTGAGCCTGCCCGACTACACCAGCAAAATCGTGGACACCGGCATCCAGCAGGGCGGCATTGAAAGCCCTGTGCCTGACACTGTCCGCGACACGACCCTGCAGGCACTGGAGTTGCTTATGTCCGAGCAGGACGCCGTGCTGGCCGAACAGTGGTACAGTGCCCCCGATGCCGACGGTGTGCGTACCCTCTCTCACGATGCCACCGCTGCCATGTCGGAACTGGAAAACGCGTTTGCCACCCCCGATGTCGTGCTGTATATGGCTGCCGCGCAGAATGCTGCGACCGCCGCCGGCACGACCGACACCGTGACGCCAACCAGCTATGACCTGGATGCCGTCGCGACCCAGTTTGCCGCCATGGCCCAGGCCCCCGGTGCGCGGGAAATGCTGCAAGCCCAGCTGGCCGACGCCGCGCCGCAGGATGATTCCGTGGCAGACAGCTTATCCAGCCAGGCTATGCTGCTGGTAGCACTGGAATACGACGCCCAGGGTATTGCCCATGATGTACAGATGTCTTATCTGTTGCGCACCGGTGGCCAGATGCTGGCCCTGACGCTGCTGATGGTGGCCGTGGCGATTGCCGTCGGTTTCATCGCGTCCCGCGTTTCCGCCGCCATTGGCCGCGACCTGCGCCGGGATGTGTTCAAGACCGTCGTCGGCTACTCCAACGCCGAAATCGAGAAATTCTCCACCGCATCGCTGATTACCCGCACCACCAACGATATCCAGCAGGTGCAGTTTACCTGCGTGATTTTGCTGCGTATGGTAGCCTACGCGCCCATTTTGGGCATCGGCGGCATCCTGCACGTTGCCAGCGGCAACACCGGCCTTGAATGGATCATCTTTGTGGCGGTGGCCGCGCTGCTCGTGCTTATCACGGTGTTGATGAACGTAGCCATGCCGAAATTCAAGCAGATGCAGACCCTTGTGGACCGGCTGAACCTTGTCAGCCGCGAGATTCTGACCGGCATCATGCCCATCCGCGCTTTCAGCCGCGAGAAATTTGAGGAGGAGCGCTTCGACAAGGCCAACACGGACCTGATGAAAACGCAGCTCTTCACCAACCGCACAATGGTCGCCATGATGCCGTTTATGACCCTTATCATGAACGGGACCAGTCTGCTCATCGTCTGGTTTGGCGGCAAGGCCATGGACCTGGGCAATATGCAGGTGGGCGAGATGATTGCTTTCATCACCTACACCATGCAGATCGTCATGTCGTTCCTGATGCTCTCGATGGTCGCCGTCATGCTGCCCCGCGCTGGTGTGGCTGCAGACCGCATCGACGAGGTCATCAAGACCCCCGCTGCCATCCACGACCCTGCCGCGTCGAAAGCTCTGCCCGAGGGCGGCACCAAGGGCGTTGTGGCCTTTAACGATGTCAGCTTCCGCTATCCCGGCTCTGACGAGGACGCGCTGGAGCATATCAGCTTTACCGCCAAACCCGGGCAGACGACGGCCATCATCGGCTCCACAGGCTGCGGCAAATCGACGCTGCTCAACCTCATCCCGCGTTTTTACGACGTCAGCGAAGGCAGTGTGACGATCGACGGCGTCGATGTGCGCGATATGAGCCAGGCGCAGCTGCACGACCAACTGGGCTACGTGCCGCAGAAAGGCGTGTTGTTCAGCGGCACCATTGATTCCAACCTGAAATTTGGCGGCGACCACATCACCGACGCCGACGTGCGCGGGGCTGCTGAGATTGCCCAGGCCGCCGAATTTATCTCGGCCAAGCCCGAGGGCTACAACGCCCCGATTGCCCAAGGCGGCAGCAATGTCTCCGGCGGGCAGAAACAGCGGTTGTCCATCGCCCGCGCGATTGCCAAGCACCCGCAGATTTACCTGTTTGACGATAGCTTCTCGGCGCTGGACTACAAAACCGACGTGGCGTTGCGTCGCGCACTGAAAGCCCAGACCGATAACGCTACCGTCATCATCGTGGCGCAGCGCATTTCTACCGTGCTGCACGCGAACCAGATCTTGGTGCTGGATGAGGGCCGCATCGTCGGCAAGGGCACACACGCCCAGCTGATGGAATCCTGCCCAGAGTATCAGGAAATCGCCCGCAGTCAGTTAAGCCAGAAGGAACTCAATTTGCAGAAGGAGGGTGAGTGATATGCCAAGACCCGGACGCATGACGACCGAGCGCGCCAAGGATTTTAAGGGCACGCTGCGGCAGCTGCTTTCCGCGTTGAGCAAATATAAGCTGTCGCTCATCGTGGTCGTTGTCTTCGCTGTTCTGTCAACAATTTTCAACATTGCAGGGCCGAAAATCCTTGCCAAGGCCACCACGGCGCTGGCCACCGGATGGATTGCCAAGCTGCGCGGCGTGGGCGGCATAGACTTTGCCTATATTGGGAAAGTGCTGCTGTTTTTGGCGGGGATGTACCTGCTTTCCGCGGCATTCAGCTTTATCCAGGGCTGGCTCATGAGCGGTCTGTCCCAGAAGGTCTGCTATGATTTCCGCGACCAGATCAGCAAAAAAATCAACCGCCTGCCGTTGGCCTACTTTGAAAAGCGCACCGTCGGCGAGGTACTGTCCCGCATCACCAACGATGTGGACACGCTGGGCCAAAGCCTGAACCAGAGCGTGACCCAGCTCATTACCAGCGTCACGACGATGATTGGCGTGCTGATCATGATGCTCACCATCAGCCCAAAGATGACGCTGATTGCGCTGCTGATCCTGCCGGTGTCGCTGGCGCTGGTGCTGCTGGTCGTCAAATTCAGCCAAAAATACTTCAAGGCGCAGCAGGCAACGCTGGGCGTTGTCAACGGCCAGGTCGAGGAAGTCTACGCCGGCCACAACGTTATCAAGGCGTTCAACCGTGAAGACGCTGTGCTGGCAGACTTCAACGCCGCCAATGACAAACTGTATGAATCCGCGTGGAAATCCCAGTTTTTGTCCGGCTTGATGCAGCCCATCATGAACTTTGTGGGCAACCTGGGGTATGTGGCGGTCGCCATCGTCGGCAGCATTTTTGCAGCGGCGGGCAGCATCACCATCGGCGATATCCAGGCGTTCATCCAGTATGTCAAGAACTTCACCCAGCCCATCCAACAGCTGGCGCAGGTGTCGAATATGCTGCAAAGCATGGCTGCCGCAGCCGAGCGCGTCTTTGAATTTTTGAACGAAGAAGAGGAGAACCAGCAGGCCGACCCCGCCCACCGCGCGAATCCTGCCTGCATCGATGGCCAGGTCACGTTTGACCACGTCAAATTCGGCTACACGCCGGAAAAGACAGTCATCCACAATTTCAGCTGCAACGTCAAGCCCGGCCAGAAGGTCGCCATCGTCGGCCCCACCGGCGCGGGCAAAACCACGATGGTCAAGCTGCTGATGCGGTTCTACGATGTGGATGCGGGCGAAATCAGCCTGAACGGCCACAATGTCCGCGACTTTGACCGCAGCGCCCTGCGCGAGGGCTTTGGTATGGTCTTGCAGGATACCTGGCTGTTCAAAGGCACCATCATGGAGAACATCCGCTATGGCCGCCTGGACGCCACCGACGAGGAAGTTATCGCCGCCGCCAAGGCCGCGAACGCAGACCACTTTATCCGCACGCTGCCCGGCGGCTACCAGATGGAGCTGAACGAGGACGCCTCCAACGTCAGCCAGGGCCAAAAGCAGCTTTTGACGATTGCCCGCACGATTCTGGCGGACAACCGCATCCTGATTCTGGACGAGGCAACGTCCAGCGTCGATACCCGCACCGAGCAGCGCATCCAGACGGCCATGGACCGCCTGATGCAGGGCCGCACAAGCTTTGTCATTGCCCACCGCCTGTCCACTATCCGCGACGCAGATCTGATTCTGGTCATGCGCGACGGAGATATTGTGGAGCAGGGAACCCATGACGAGCTGATCGATCAGGGCGGGTTCTACGCGGATCTGTATAATAGTCAATTTGAGGATGTAACGGCGTAAAGGCTTCCTCTTTTTGGGGAAAGTCGTCACCGCAGGTGACTGAGGGGGCCTGCCACCTGCCGGACATTGCCCCCTCATCCGGTGCACTGTCCGCCCTGCAGCATCAAAATGTAAATAATTTGTAAAATGCAGGTAAAACCTGCATAAAAAGCGAAAAATCATTTGCGCATCGACAAAAACTGTGTTACAATGTAATGTATTTATTCTGGAATTGTGTGCATATAACACGATAAGGTGCGGAACGAATGAGGGAAAAACTGCAAAATAAGCGCGGCTTTACGCTGGTGGAGCTGATCGTCGTGCTGACCATACTTGGGGTTTTGGCGGCGATGCTGATCCCCGCGCTGCAAGGCTATATTGAAAAAGCGCTGGAAACGTCGGATCTTGTCAACGTGTGCGCCGCGTATATGCAGGTGCTTTCCGATGCAATGACCGGCGATGTCACTGCCGAACAGACCGTACAGCTCAAGCAGGGGCAAGACGGGTGGCAGCACTTTGACCCCGTCACCATTGCGGGCATCACCCACGCTGCCGACGAGGGTGACACCGACAATTGGAAAGGCTCGCCCACGGCACACGGAACCTGCACGGTTTCTTATGTGGATGGGACAGGCGTGGTGCTGACGTGGTCAGGCGCCAGCAAGCCGTAGCCCGCCCCCATCCGACCGACCGTTGATTTGACCGAAAACCTGCACGGCATTTTGAAAAACAGCGGCTTGCTGGAAACGGATTTAAAGGACTTTACCGCCCGCGGGAAATTCTACGAGATCGACTCCAATTGCCCGAACTCCACAATGGTACCCAAGGTGAAGGAGCAAATCAAGGAAGGCAGCCTGCTGAGCACCGGAACGTGGGATTTCCGCAAGATTTCTGGCGAAGACCCGGGGCGGTATTTGTTCTGGACATCGGTGGATGTAACTAAATTTGCCGAAGGCACGCAGGTGCCGATCCTTGTCAGCAAGGAGGACGGGGGCACGTTTTACATCACCACGATGCCAGTGACGACCTCAAAGGTGAAGAATCAGACCTACAACGTGATCGGCAAAGGCATTACCAACCGCACGACGTTGCACCCCTATATTCAGGGTACCGCGTACACCTCATTGGAGGATGCCTATGCCGCGTATGCGGATATGGTGAAAAACAGTTATTCGCAGTACGCGGATACCCTGCCAAGGTAGAAATGCCTCCAACCGCCCAACGGGCAAACCGCATATATGCCTTCCCCCTCAGGGGAAGGCTTTTTTGTTATTGACACCCCTGCTATAATAGTACCAAAGGGGGCTTTTTCATGGATTACGCAAAACTTACCGTACAGGCCCGGCAGGCTACTGAAGAACTGCTGGAAGCCGCGCACCTGGAAACTGGGGATATCTTCGTGGTCGGCTGCTCCAGCAGCGAGATCATGGGTGGACATATCGGAAAGGATTCCAGCATGGAGGCTGCTGCCGCCGTGTTGGCGGGTGTGCTGCCGCCCTTGCAGGAGCAGGGCGTCTACCTTGCTGCCCAGTGTTGCGAGCACCTGAACCGCGCTATCGTCATCGAGCGCACGGTCGCCAGGGCCAACGGCTATCAAATCGTGGCGGCCATCCCGCAGCCCCACGCGGGCGGCAGCTGGGCTACCAACTGCTGGCGCACCTTTAACGACCCGGTGCTCGTTGAGGAAGTCAAAGCTGCAGCGGGCATGGACATCGGCGGCACGCTCATCGGGATGCACCTGCGCCGCGTGGCTGTGCCGGTGCGCCTGTCGATGGATCACATCGGGCAGGCGATTCTGCTCTGCGCCCGCACCCGCCCGCCGTTCATCGGCGGCTCCCGCGCCGTTTACAGTCAGGAGGAAGTGCGATGATCCCAGAAGCACAAAAACAGCAGATGGCCGAGGCCGTCGCAAAGATCCGGGAGACGATGGCTGCCGCCGCCAGGGCCGCAGGCCGCGACCCTGCCGACGTGCGCCTTTGTGCCGCCTGCAAAACCCGCACGGTGGAAGAAGTTCGGTACAGCGCCGATTTGCCCATTGACCTGTTCGGCGAAAACCACGTACAAGAGCTTGTGGAAAAGACTGACGCCGGGGCCTACAATGGCAAGCCCGGACATTTTATCGGTCATTTGCAGACCAATAAAGTCAACAAGGTTGTAGGCCGTGCCGCGCTCATTCAGAGCGTGGACAGCACGCGGCTGCTCGATAAAATCGACGCTGCCGCCGCGCGGCTGGGTCTGGTGCAGGACATTTTGGTGGAAATCAACATCGGCGAGGAAGCCAGCAAAAGCGGCGTCGACGCCGACAGCCTGTTCCCGCTGCTGGAAGCTGCCGCCGCGAGGGAGAATACCCGCCTGCGCGGTCTGATGGCGATTCCGCCCGCTGACGCAGACGATGCCGAGACGCGCCGCTTTTTTGCGCAGATGCGGGAGCTGCTGGCCAAGGCCGATGCCCAGCACTACGACCGGGCGCAGATGGATATTTTGTCCATGGGTATGAGCCACGACTACGCCGCCGCCATCGCCGAGGGCGCGACCATCGTCCGCGTAGGCACCGCCATCTACGGCGCACGGGATTACAGTAAGAAAGCATAAAATTACCGCCGGCATCTCGTTGATGCCGGCGGCTTTTTTATTTCCTCATCCGGTATTCCCTCGGTGTCAGGCCATATCTTTTTTTAAATAACCTGTTAAAATACGACAAGTTGTCAAACCCGCACTGCTCGGCAATCGCCAGTATCGTGTCATTGCTGCTGCGCAGGGCGTCGGCGGCGGCGTTCAGGCGGTGCTCGTTCAGGTATTCGGTAAAGCCCTGGCCGGTCATTTTCTTGAACCACCGCATAAAATGGCTGGGGCTGCACCCGCAGGCTGCCGCTGCGTCGGTCACGTGCAGTGCGCCCGCGTACTGCTCGTTCACCAGCTGTACCACGGTTTTCAAACGTCGGGTGTCGGGGGTATCGGCAGGGGGCAGGTCGCCGCTGCGGCCCACCAGCGCCGCCAAAAACAACAGCAGTTCACCCTTTATACACAGCTCATAGCCAACATCCTTTAGCTTGTTGAACTCCTCTGCCGCGTGCAGACAGTTTACGGCCCAGGTATAGCCCCAGTCGTTGGGGGCCAGCCGCATGGGCAGCGCCAGGCGGCCGCTTTGCAGAGGCAGCAGGTATTTTTCAGCGCACAGGTCGCCCGCACCGCCCAGCAGTTCCAAATCAAAGATGATGTTCTCATATTCCATCACCTCGCCCGGCAGCTGGCGCAGCGCGTGCAGCACGCCGGGGGCAAACACATAGACATCGCCCGCCTCGGCGGTGTAGGTCGTCAGGCCCGCCTGCACGACGCCGCGCCCTTTTTTGACAAACACCAACTCCATGCTGTCCTGCCAGTGCAGCGCCACCTGGGGAAAATCCTGCGGGATCGTGCAGGG
Source organism: Gemmiger sp. (assembly GCF_057431175.1). NCBI lineage: Bacteria > Bacillati > Bacillota > Clostridia > Eubacteriales > Oscillospiraceae > Gemmiger > Gemmiger sp. Next base: position 17,722 of record NZ_DBMDDV010000035.1, read on the forward strand.
ATAGATGTTGAAAGGGAACCACGCGGCCCCGTGTTGCTTTGTCTCGCGCAAGGTTTTCTGATTTGGCATGATTTTCACCTCGTTGATAGTATTGTACCACTATTGGCCATTATTTTGCAAGCATCATGCGCGTTTTGTGTGGTATAACCTAGGTGTAGTCAAGAAATATACCTATTGGCCCAAAAGTTCCGGGCCAAGGCAAGGCTCAACCCTTCCGCCCCTGCCAGGGGAGGCAAGTATATGAGGAGGTAACTCTCATGAATATGACCACTGTGATCGAAGCCAAAACCAACAAGCCGCTGGCATCCTGCACTGACCAGGAAATCTACCTTGCCCTGCTGGACATCGTCCGCGAGCAGAGCGCCGCCCACGTCAAGCCTGTCAAGGGCCGCAAGCTCTACTACATCAGCGCCGAGTTCCTGATTGGCAAGCTGCTGTCCAACAACCTTATTAACCTGGGTCTCTACGACGACACCCGCGCCGCGCTGGCCGCTGCGGGCAAGAACCTGTCCGACATTGAGGAAGTCGAGCCGGAGCCGTCCCTGGGCAACGGCGGTTTGGGCCGCCTGGCTGCCTGCTTCCTCGACTCCCTCGCCACGCTGGATCTGCCCGGCGACGGTGTCGGCCTGCGCTATCACTTCGGCCTGTTCCACCAATCCTTCAAGGACGGCGTCCAGAACGAGCTGCCCGACCCCTGGCTGACCGCACACTCCTGGGCCGAAAAGACTGACACGGTCTATCCGGTCGAACTGGCAGGCAAAACCTACAATGCCCGCCTGTACAAGCTGGCCGTCACCGGTTATGAGGGCCGCACCAACACGCTGAACCTTTTTGACCTGGACACCATCGATGAGACTATCGTCCACGATGGCATCACCTTCGATAAGACCGCCATCGACAAGAACCTGACGCTGTTCCTGTACCCCGATGACTCCGACGAGGCCGGCCGCCGCCTGCGCGTCTACCAGCAGTATTTGATGGTTTCCGCCGGTGCCCAGCTGATTCTGGCTGAGTGCGCCGCCCGCGGCTGCGATTACCATGACCTGGCCGACTATGCCGCCATCCAGATCAATGACACCCACCCCAGCATGGTCATCCCCGAGCTGATCCGCCTGCTGGGCGAGAAGGGCATCGAGTTCGACGAGGCCGTCGAGATCGTCACCAAGACCTGCGCCTACACCAACCACACGATTCTGGCCGAGGCGCTGGAAAAGTGGCCCCGCGCCTATCTGGACGCCGTGGTCCCGCAGCTCATGCCCATCATCGAGAAGCTGGATGAACTGGCCCGCACCCGCACCAAGGACGAGAGCCTTGCCATCATCGACAAGGACGACCGCGTCCATATGGCCCACATGGACATCCACTTTACCCACTCCACCAACGGCGTTGCCTACCTGCACACCGAAATTTTGAAGAACGCCGAGCTGCACGGCTTCTATGAGCTGTACCCCGAGAAGTTCAACAACAAGACCAACGGCATCACCTTCCGCCGCTGGCTGCTGGAGTGCGACCCCGCACTGACCGCCGAAATTGAAAAGCTCATCGGTTCCGGCTTCCGCAAGGACGCCACCGAGCTGGAAAAGCTGCTGCCCTACGCCGAAAACGTCGATACCCTGCAGGAGTTCTCCGCCGTCAAGTCCCAGAACAAGCAGGCACTGGCCGATTGGCTCAAACGGACCCAGAACGTCACCATCGACCCGAATGCCATGTTCGATATCCAGTCCAAGCGCCTGCATGAGTACAAGCGTCAGCAGCTGAACCTGCTCTACCTCATCCACCAGTATTACGAGATTAAGGCTGGCCACCTGCCCGCCACCCCGCTGGTCAGCATCTTTGGTGCCAAGGCCGCCCCGGCATATATCATCGCAAAGGATATCATCCACGCACTGCTGACGCTGTCCAAGGTCATTGCCGCTGACCCGGTCGTTTCCAAGCATCTGCAAGTCGTCTTTGTGGAGAACTACAACGTCACCGCCGCCGAAAAGCTCATCCCCGCCTGCGACCTGTCCGAGCAGATTTCCCTGGCATCCAAGGAAGCCTCCGGCACCGGCAACATGAAGTTCATGCTGAACGGTGCGCTGACCCTGGGCACGATGGACGGCGCAAACGTCGAAATCAGCCAGCAGGTCGGCAACGACAATATCTACATCTTCGGCCAGACGTCCGACCAGGTCATCCACCGCTATGACGCGGGCGACTACTGCGCCGCCCAGTGGTACGAGGGCGACCCCAACATCCGCCGCGCCATCGACTTCCTGACCGGCCCCGAAATGCTGGCCGCCGGTCATGAGGAAAACCTCAAGCGCCTGCACGACGAACTCATCAACAAGGATTGGTTCCAGACGCTGCCCGACTTCAACGCCTATGTGGTGCGCAAGGGCCAGGCCCTGAGCGACTATGCCTGCGACCCGCTGGGCTGGCGCAAGAAGTGCGTTATCAACATTGCTAAGGCCGGTATGTTCAGCAGTGACCGTACCATCGCCGAGTACAACGACGATATCTGGCATCTGGGCGAGTAATTTGCCGCCAATAATCGAGTAGTCGGCTCTCCTTAAAGAGCCGATCTCTCACACCACCGTTCGTACCGACCGGTACACGACGGTTCAACCGCATAAGTGCAAAGACTCGTAGTAGTTGAGGATACTAAAGTATCCCGCTGCTGCGAGTCTTTCGTTTGTAATGGAACACTTTAAAGCAGGACTACCGGCGATACGCCAGTATCCCAGCCTGGAGTTGGCCCACTGGTAAGCCTTGTCAACCGGGATACCCAGCTTTCTCAAATGGATCACTTTTGTTCCGGGCTTCTTCACAAGCTTGATCAAAAAGCTGAACGATGTGCTGAAACAGTGGCTGTGATCTGTGCATTGCAGTAAGGCGCGTGATACTGTTGACCGGGCAATCAAAAAGCATGAAATGAAGAACGCCGAGGGTTCCCATATGGGAACCCTCGGCGCAGACTGTCGAAAAACTCTTGTAGAGGCGAGCATTGCTCGCCCGTGTCCGTTTGCCTTGTAAGGAAACTGCCCTGAAAAACGCGATGCTGCGCCAAGTTTGTGGGCAAACAATGTCACCCCTGCACATGAGCCATTATATTTTAACCCACCGATTATAGCACACCGTCCGCCGCAAAACATGAAAGAATGGTGAACGACCTGTAAAAAATGCCTGCCCTGCGGGAGTACATCCACACAGGGCAGGCATTTATATGGGAAAGCGAATGGTAGGCTTAGTGGTGCTTTTTACGCAGCCAGCCCGCCGCGCCAAAGCCAACCGCGCCGACGGCCAGCAGGGCCAGCAGCCCTTCCATCGGGAACACGTCGCTCGTCTGGGGGATAGCAGCGTTCTTTACGGTCGCGGTCTTGGTGGCAGCCGCAGCCGGGGCAGGGGAGGGCGTGGGCGTAGGCGTGGGTGTAGCGACCGGCGCAGAAACAACGGTGGTCACGCGGTCCCACTTGGCGTACAGGGTGATATCGCTGGTAACAGCGCTGTCAAAGCTGAAGCGGTACTGGCAGCCCTTCTCGGTATACCAGCCGCCGAACACCCAGCCGTCCTCTTTGGGGGCGGTCGGCTCGCTGGCCTTTGTTGCCGCTTACAAAGGTCTGGCTGGGAATATTGGCCCCGCCATGCCCGCACAGGTCAAAGCTGAGCGTTACCAGCTTGTTCCACTGGGCATAAAGCACGGTATCTTTGTCAGTCAATGTAAAACTATCGCCCGGTTTGTAAGCAGTACCCTTGCCATCTGCCTGTGTATTCCAGCCGGTAAAGGTGTATTCACTCCGAGCAAAACCGTTCTGCCCGATAACAATTTCGCTTCCTACATCGCCGGTTATAGACTCCATTGTACCAGTTCCGCCGTTGGCGTCATAAGAAACTTTGACCTGTGCCGGCGCATTCTCGCTCCACTGAGCATAAAGTACGGTATCTTTGTCAGTCAATGTAAAACTATCGCCTGCTTTGTAAGCAGTACCCTTGCCATCTGCCTGTGTATTCCAGCCGGTAAAGGTGTAGTTGTTGCGGGTAAAAACATTTTCTGCAACGGTCACACTTTCTCCTGCCGCACCGGTCGTTGAATCTATCGTTCCTTCGCCGCCATTTGCATCATAAGTTAACTTGACCTGATGTTCCGTAACGTTTTCCTCATATCCACAATACTTGCATTTTTTTGTTACATTGCGGGTTATCGTGCCATCTTCGTTTGCAATCCACTTACCGGGGGTAGTTACAAGCGCATGATCCTTATAGCCTTCGGCGTACAAACTATCATTGGAACCATCAACATTGTTGTTGTAGGTAACGCCATCTGCCGTCACACCGCTGTTATGGGATGTCTTGGCATCAACCATTTTGCCATCCTGCCAAACGGTAGTGTTACCGAAGTTTACAATGGTTTTGCCTTTATTATTGTCGTCGGATTTACCGCCATAGCCAAACAAACGAGAGCAGGTTGTTTTATCTGTAACTACCCCGTTTACAACATTGTTGCCGGAAATATTGATGACATACGTATAATTCCCCATATTGCTGTCATTGATGTTCAGCACCGGTTTCAGAGACAAAACGGAATTATTGACTGTACAACCGTTGAAATTTACTATGATGTCATTCTTTCCTGCACCAAAATCGGTGTAGACATTGATGACTTTGCCAGTGGAATTAAACGTGCAGTTATCGAAAGTCATCACGGGAGAGCTGTATGTCCAGATGGCGTAATCTGAAGGTGGGCAGTTGAATATGGTATTGCTGAATATTGCAGTCTCATAACCCCAGTAGAAAGTCTTGCCGTTGATCACACAGTCTTCAACGATTGTGTGATCGGTTCCAGCAAAACCGAGATAATCTTTACTTGCAGCCTGAAGCGTCATGTTCTTAAATGTTACAGTTTCCTTCTTTTCTTTCGTACCGCGAACGTCGAAACTGTAGTCGCTGTTGTACTCTGTACCGAAATTAGCTGGATCAGGAACTTCTGCACCGATACCCCACTTGGTTTCTTCAGGCCCCGCACCAATGAAGGTCAGGTCTTTGTTCTTAGTATACTCTGTATTATCTGCTGCGCCATTCTTGCCGCACACTTCGTACAGAGAATAGTTACCCTTGGCCAGCTTAATGGTATCGCCGCTTTTGGCGGCCTTCACCGCCTCGCCAATGCTCTGATACGCCTTCTCTGCTGTCGTACCGACTCCATCCTGCGCGTCATTACCATTTATCGCATCCACGTAGATTGTTGTGCCACTAACAGGCTCCTCCGCAAATACGCTCGGTGTGATTGAAAGCGCCAACATCAACGCCAACAAACACGAGAGAACTCCTCTCATTTTCGGGTTTCTTTTCATTGCATTTCAGGCACAAGCTCCCAATCCGTCATAAGAGCTTTACCTATTCCCTCCTTCTTAATTTTGATAAAGTGTACCATTACAAATTTTATTATGAAGATTCAATTTGCAACGATACACATTTAATTATACACCAAAATTCAGGATTTGCAAGGGGAAACACGATTATTCTAAGGCAAAATTTCACTTCTTTTCGACCTTTGCAAAGGTACACTTTCCCAAATAGCCAGTGCTTTGGCCGATTTTAGAGGGTAAAGCACTATACAGAAAAAGGGCTTCCGCCAGCAGATGCGGAAGCCCTTTTTAAGAAGGAGAATAGTGAATATCAGTTTTTCATTTCGGCGCGAATCTTATCGTTGGCCTCCTCGACCTTCATGCGGGAGAGGATAAAGGTAATGATGGCGTCCAGCACAAAGGGAATCACGAGGTACATGAGTTTCAGCATATTGATGCAGGATTCCGGCTGCACGGCCAGCGCCTTATCATAATTGCTGAACGCCAGCAGCCAGCCGGTGATGGCGGTGCCGAGACCGCCGCCCAGCTTGACACCGAGCGAGGTGCAGGAGTACATCGTGCCGTCCACGCGCTTGTGCTTCGTCAGCCAAGTGTACTCGGAGCAGGAGGCGATAACGGCGTTCATGTCGCCCTGCCACGGGCCCTGACCCAGTGCAGCGATGGCCGTGAAGAGCAGCATCATCTTGACATCGCCGGTGCCAGTATAGCCGGCCACGGCAACGAGCGCGCGGGCCACGGTAGCAAGGGCATAGCTGCCGACGTTCAGTTTGTACATACCGTGCATCTTGGCAACGAGGGTCGGGGTAAAGACCAGTGCGATGATCAAAGGAATGTTGATGGCCCAGGAGAACACGCCGAACAGGTTCTTGTCACCAAGGATATGAGCAGTGTAGTAGGTACCCATACTGATCATGGCACCATAGATCTGCTGCAAAATGTAGGTGACGCAGATCATCAGGTAGTATTTGTTGGAGACCAGCAGCTTGGCAGCTTCGACAAGACCGTACCTCTCGTCTTTCTCGATTTCGGCTTTATCCGTGGTATCGACAAACTCTTCCTCCGGCAACTCCTTGACGGAGAAAACAGAGAGCGTGTTGACGATCAGACCGATAATGGCATAGACGATAGCCACGGTGCGCCATGCTTCGGCAGTGTCGCCCAGTGCAGAGACAGCCAGCAGTGTGAAAGACTGAATGGCAAGGCTGGTGGCAAATGCGAACATGAAGCGGTAGGAACCCATCTCGACTCGCTCGGCACTGTTCTTGGTGACAAGGGAAGTCAAGGCAGAGTAGGCGATGTTGTTGGCTGTGTAGAACACAGCGTTCAGCATGGAATAACAGATAAAGAACCATGCGTACTTGGCAAACTCGCTCATGCCCATGGGGATGGCGAAGATGCCGACCAGTGTGATGGCGCAGCCGATGTAGCCGTAGAGCATCCACGGGCGAGCCTTGCCCAGCTTGGAGTGCGTCTTGTCGATCATCGAGCCAAAGAAGATGTCGGTAATGCCGTCAAACAGCTTGGACACAGCAATCAGCGTGCCGACGATGCCGGGATTCAGGCCGACGGTGTCGGTCAGGTAAATCATAACGAACGAGGAGAGGAACGCATAGACCACGTTGCCCGCAACATCACCGGAGCCGTAACCGACCTTGTTATACCATTTTAAATAGCGTCTTTCCGTGTTTTCAGACATGAGATTTTCTCCATTCTTTTGTGTAGGGGTTATGCTTTTTCAGGAATCAAACGGATGCTGAAATCGAAGGAAGCGTCGTCAAGGCGGTACTGCTCCGCCAGACGCGGCCCGCAGCTGGCAGAGCCGATGCCGTTCTGTGCATAGTCAAGGCAGAGAACGGTGCTGTCACAGGGATGCAGCTCATAGTTGTGCGCCTTTTCCGTCAACTCTTCCTGCGTGTAGTGCGAGGCGTTGAAGCAGAACGGCTTTGCACCGACAGCGGTAAGCTTGATGCCAGCGCCATCCAGCTGGACATAATCGCAATCATAGTGACTGCCGTTCTCCTGCGGGCGAATGTAGTCCTCGTGCTGCTGCCAGATGGTGGAACTGAAGTAGTCGTGGCTGGCAGCATGGTGCTTGTCGCAGTAGCTTTCCATCGGACCCATGCCGAAGTAACTGACGCGGGCCATTTCTTTTGGCAGGAACAGGCGCAGGCCAAAGCGCGGCAGTTCGGGGAATACCGTGTTGCGCTCAGCGTGCAGTGCCAGCGTTACTGCACCGCTGTTGGAAACCGTCCAGCAGACATCCAAATCAAGGAATTTCTGCAAGCTGATCGGTGCAATGCCGACTTTGGCGCGCAGAGTCACACCGCTGTCCGTCACCTGATACTCGGTGCGGTAGGCGTTGGTCATACAGTGGTCATAGCGGGCAGCCAGCCAATCCAGCTTCAGCTTGCGGTCATTGTCCGTAGGAGCACGCCAGATGTTGAACTCCATTTCCTTGTCCAACAGGACTGCATCCTCGTACTGCATCGCGGCGAACAGACCCGTCAGCTTATTAAAGTTGTAGGTGAAGTTCTTGCCGCGCAGCGTCAAATGGCGGTCCGTCTCCTGAACAGTGATTGTGCTGTTGGAAGGGGCATCACTCCACATAGCCAAGGTTTTCTGGTTGCGGCTGTCCGTGTTCTCCAGCAGAATTTCATCAAACCCCAGAAGATGATCTTCCGAACGCAAGGGCAGGTCTTTATCGCAATGGTAGAAGATTTTCAGGAAACACTTGCCTTTATCGGGAATATGGACGGCCAACGGCAAGGCATTTTCGCTGTGCGGCGGCAGGGTGAAACCGTCAGGGTAGGGGATGAAGCCGTTGTCGATGACCTCGCCGTCGCAGCTTACCTGATAGGTTAGTGCGGCATACTCGGTCAAATCAACAAAGTCCATGTAGTTGTGCAGCGTGAGCATACCGGATTCCCGGTCGTACTTCACAACACGCGCCGGGCGATAGACGTTCTTGAACTCCAACAGCCCGGTGTGCGGGCGGCGGTCGGGGTAGACCAGACCGTCCATGCAGAAATTGCCGTCATGCGGCCACTCATTGTGGTCGCCGCCGTAATAATAGATGTCGCGGCCGTCGGGCATCTTCCCTTTATAAATACCGTGGTCGCACCATTCCCACAGGAAACCGCCGACCAAGCCGTCATGGCTCTGAATGAACTGGAAGTAATCCTCCAAATCGCCGGGGCCGTTGCCCATGCAGTGGCTGTACTCGCACATGATATAGGGTTTGTCCGGCTCGTTGTCCAGATATTCCTGAATGCTTTCGAGAGAAGGGTACATATTGCTGAACATATCAATGTTCGAGAAATCGTATTTACGGTTCTTGCTGCGATACTGGGCGCTCTCGTAGTGGGTCAGGCGGCGGGGGTCAAAACTCTTTGTCCATGCCAGCGCTTCTTCAAACGTGCAGCCGTAGGCGCTCTCGTTGCCCATCGACCAGATGATGACGCAGGGACGGTTCTTGTCACGCTCCACGCAGAGGCGGGTGCGGTCTACGGTGGCCTCGGTGAACTCCGGGTTGTCTGCGATGGGCTTGTTCCAGTTTTCAACGTGGTTGGGCCAGCTTTCGTTGCCCTCGCAATAGTATTCGGACGCACCGTGGCTCTCGTTGTCGGCTTCATCAATGACAAAGAAGCCGTACTGGTCGCAGAGCTGATAGAAGTAAGGCACATCCGGGTAATGGCTGGTGCGGATGGCATTAAAGTTGTGCTTTTTAATCATGAGCAGGTCTTTTTTCGTCTGCTCAAAGCCAACAGCATATCCCGTGACGGGGTCGGATTCGTGGCGGTTTACACCGTGGAACTTGATGGACTGGCCGTTGACATAAATTTGGTTGTTGGCAACATGAACCTCACGGATGCCCACACGGTCCGTAATAGTCTCGTTGGGCGTGTCCAACACAAGGGCATATAAGTAGGGCTGCTCTGCGTTCCAGAGTGTCGGGTCAACAACGGTGATTTCTGCATGATAGGGGAATGCCGCATCATCCGATGCTTCCACGGGCGTTACGCTGCCGACTATTGTGCCGGCTGCATCGTAGAGGGTGATGCGGGTGGCAACGGCGGAATCGTAGTAACGCAGGCGGACAGCAACCTCTGCGGTGCTGCCGTGGATGTCGGTGGTAATGAAATAGTCCTCGATGCACTGTTCCGGTCGGTGCAGCAGGTAGACATCACGGAAAATGCCGTTCATGCGGAACATATCCTGATCTTCCATGTAACTGCCATCGCACCATTTCAGCACGAGGACCGCCAGATGGTTGGTGCCGTCCTGCAAAAACTTCGTTACATCGAACTCGCTTGTGGAATGGGCGACCTGACTGTACCCGACAAACTGACCGTTGAGCCAGACGTAGAAGCAGGAGGCAACGCCCTCAAAATTCAGAAATGCGCGCGGGGCAGCGGCATCCTTTTGGTAGGTGAAGTCGTAGAGGTAAGCGCCGCAGGGATTCTCTTTGGGAACATACGGCGGATCAGCGGGAAATGGATAACGGATGTTGGTGTACTGGTGGTGGTCGTAACCGTGGTTCTGCCACACGCTGGGGACCGGGATGCTGTCAAAAGCGGAGGCATCATAGCCGACCTCATAGAAAGCATCCTGCAAGTCATAAATACTGGCGTAGTACCGAAATTTCCAGCTTCCGTTCAAAAGCTGGAAGCGATCCGAGGCCTCGCGGTGCTCGACTAAGGCATCGCTGCGCCGGGATGCCGGAATGTAATAGGCACGATTCGGCATGGTACCCACATGCAGTGTGTGCGGGTCCTCGTAATAGTGCGGAATAATCATCCATTCTCCTCCTGTGATTTATACAGTTCTGCTTGCGTTTCGTCTGAAATTATTATACAATTTCTATATACAATAAAACATAAACGGTATCGCATTAAATATGCACAAAATCAATGGCTTTTTGTAAAGTGAAGGTAAAATGGACGAAGCACCTCGCAATATTCACAAAAACAGGAGGGAATTTTTGTGTACATTAACTCTGGATATCTGAACAATTCCCGTACAGATTTCAAAGACAACTCCACGCCGTTGGTGGTGGGCAGCTGTGGCACCTACCGGCTGAAAACGCGCCCCAAACTACCGACCTGCTGGCAGAAAGGGCGCAGGGATTACCAGATTTTATATGTGGCAAACGGCAAGACGCATTTCTGGTTTGACGGCAAGGAAGAAATCGTCAGCGCAGGCCATATGGTGCTTTACAAGCCGGAAGAAATCCAAAAATATGTATATTATCTGGAAGATAACCCGGAAGTTTTCTGGATTCACTTCACAGGCAGCGATGTAAAGAACATACTGGAGTATCACGGCATCTCGCTCGATGAGCATGTGTTCTACTGCGGTGTGCTGCCGGATTACAAGGCGTTGTTCCGCAAAATCATTCAGGAGTTGCAGCTGTGCCGCTATGGGTACGAGGACTATATTGCATCGCTGTTCAACGATATTCTGCTGTTGGTGAACCGCCAACAGCATGAACAGAAAAAAACCACCGGCAACGTCCAAGAGCAAATTGAACGCGCGGCGGCTTACTTCAACGAGAACTATAACACAAAGATCAGCATAGACGATTATGCGGAATCCCTGCACATCAGCACCAACTGGTTTATACACAATTTCAAACAGTACGCAGGTATGTCACCGGCCCAGTACATCCTCTCCTTGCGCATGGTCAACGCCCAAAGCCTGTTGGAGCGGACGACCTACAACATCAAGGAAATTTCCGAAATCGTAGGGTATGAGAACCCGCTGTATTTCAGCAGGGTGTTTAAGAAAGAGATAGGGAAGTCACCGGCGCAGTATAGGAAAGAAATGATCCCTACTGAGGCAGTATAAGGCGCGACAGATTATCTGCTAATGAATGAGAGTATTATGATGGATAAAATTTCGGATGTGACACGGCAAGACATCATTGACGTTATCCGCAATGGATTTGTAGTGTCTTTTGACGAGCCCAATATGATAGTATAAGTGGTAACCATATTGTCAGTTACAGAGCTAAAATATCCTATCATGGCCGACTGGACGAGCTTAGATTTTTGGAAAGACTGTATGACTTCATATGTCTCCGGTATAGCAAACGAAAGTTTGCCGAGTTCGCACAACGGTCTGGGGTATAAGAATTTGATCAAAATGGAGTTTCTACTTGCTGAATTTGCCAGAAACATAGAAAAATGTGGTGCTGCGTGCATTCCATTGCTTCTTATTGAAGAACCAGAATCGCATATGCACCCGCAAATGCAAGCTGCATTTGCTACATAGTTGGAAAAATTTCTGGGAAAACTCTCTACAGTTAAAATTCAAACTTTTCTGACATCCCATTCTGCTCACATAGCAAATACCATGGAATTTTCAAAAATTCGGTATGCGCAAAAGTCTAAAAACGGTGTGATTTACAAAAATTTGAATACCTTTGCGCAAGGAAATCCTGACAATCTGGACTTTATCAGGAAGTATTTGACTTTGACTAAATGTGATCTGTTCTTTGCAGATAAAGCGATTCTTGTTGAAGGATCTTCTGAACGG